>VGZN01001010.1 GCA_016872635.1 Planctomycetota bacterium
TGAAAATGTCCCCGATTAGTATTGCCGCGCGTGCAGTACTGATCGGATGCGCTGTATACTACGTTTGGCAATGGATCGCGTCTCGCTAATCCACCCCAACCCCTTCGACCAAGACGCCGACGAACAATCCGATGCACGGAAGCGGCGAAGTCGGCCGGATTTAAAATCGAAAATCTTTCGTCGCCGCCCCGTGATCGGTGCCGTTACGTGTCGAAATCGATGCTATGCACTTCGCGATAAATATCAATGACATCTCCTGAGCATACGTTGGTCGGAATTCACTTCGCGTTTGTCACGGGGGTTCATCGCTTCGTTGGTTGGCGTGGAGTTGCGATGGCGGGCGTCGCGTCGAACATTCCCGATTGGGATGGAATTCCAATGCTGTTTGACATGCAACGATTCGAAAGCGGGCACCGAGTTTGGGGGCACTGTGTATTGTCCATTCTTTTCACATCATTGCTCATTGGATTCATCCAGGCTCGTTGGGATGTGATAGGTCGCGTCACAGTTTGGTTGCAACGCACTTTGCCCAAGACTGCTATTGTCGCGGCCCAGCAAGACACGGCATGGCTTATTGGTGGTTTTGTGTTCGCGTTGATTGGAATGTGTGCTCAGCTTTTGCATTTACTATGTGATATGGTTGTCTCTGGGGGTAATGGTCTATCTGACTGGGCAGTTCAACCGTGGTGGCCATTTTCCAATGCCGCATACGTATACCCGTTGATCCCATGGGGTGACATCGGTCCAACCATTATTTTGATGGCTGGTATTATTGCGATCGCCAAACGAAACGCTCAAATATCACAAACGTCCTGCCTGACAATCGGAACGCTTAGCGGGTACCTCATTGTTCGTGGCTTGATTCGAGGTACATAAACTCTCTAGATCCGCCCTTCGATGCGGTAATCAAAAACGACACGTAACAAAATGTTGGACCGAAGCCTCCGACGGTCCTTTTCGAAATGGAAGCCTTGTTGGCGGGGGCTCGGTCAACATTGCCGTTCTGAGGGCAACCATTAGCCCCCGAAGGAGATTCGCCACGGCAAAGCCGAAGTTGACCTGGTACTTTCCGCGTTGGGCTTACACTTGGCAATTGTGGTCCCAGCTAAACCACATCCTGAATCCGGCGTCGCTCATCCGGATTACACTTGCCACTGCGATTGTGTCAGCAGCAATCATCGCTGGTCTCAAGTGGGCGGTTCCTCAAATAGTTCTGCCAAACCTCTGGCCGTTGCTGTTGT
>VGZN01001011.1 GCA_016872635.1 Planctomycetota bacterium
TTGTAAGATAAGTAGCAGGCACTCTCCGAGTGCCGTCCGCCCAACGCTAACAAGTTAAATCCACGTCAATCCGCGTCCACAACTATTACTAGTTTCGTTCACCCCCCATAAATCGCAACACCGTCGCCCCAATACCCAGTACCCTCCCCACACGATCACCACAAGTTACGGCTCTTGGAGAGAGCCTACTACGGTTCATAGCCCCATCCATCAACGCTTGCACATCCATTCCCCGATGACACTCTCCTGCATCACCCTCGTTACCCCTCGCTTCATCATTCCCTTATCCAGAGTCGCGGTTCTACTTTTATTGTTGGCTAGCCGCGCCCACAGCCAAACCAACAATTCCTATCCGATGCTCATGAGCATTCGGCCGGCTGCGACTTGCGTGGGCAGCTCGACCGAGCACGAATTGAGCGCCCGCTACAATTTAGCGGGCGCATCGATTGTCATCGTCTCCGGGACTGGTGTCTCTGCCGAGGTCCTTCCGAATGAAGCCGAGAAGCCCGAGGACAAGGATCGGAACGACGTGATGAGTTCCAAATGCAAATTGCGTTTTACCTGCGCACCTGATGCAGTACCTGGTATCCGAGATTTTCGAGTCATGACGCCGCATGGTGTCAGCACCATCGGGCAAATAGTTGTCGTACGTGAACCCGTCGTTAGCGAAGCTGCCGACAACGATGTGCTTGAGAAATCCCAAATGGTGACACTTCCAGCAACACTATGCGGTGCGATTGAGAAAGGTGAAGATCTTGACTTTTACAAGTTCCACGTCGATCAACCCACGTCGATCACCTTCCACATGGTCTCGCAGCGATTGCAGAATCGATTGCATGACATGCAAACACGTGTGGACCCCATGATTACGCTTCGTAACGACATGGGATCCACATTGGCATCGAGCGACAATCATTATGCGGGTGATCCGCTGCTCCACTACCAAATCGATCGGCCAGGAGATTATGTCCTCGAGGTCCGCGACGTGAGGTATCAAGGCAACGCGGATTGGACCTACAGCATCGAATGCAGCACTCGGCCGTTTGTGACCATGGTACGACCGTTGGTGCTCGCCACAAATGGAACCCCGAACACGGTTCAATTACTTGGTTTGGGGGTGCCAGCCAATGCGCAGCAGACGATGCAATTGCCTGTTGACTCCGACGGTCGAATCGTTCGTGTTGCAACGGAATTGTCGGGCCAGCCCCTGCAAAGCGTGTTGGTGGTGGGAACCTCTA
>VGZN01001012.1 GCA_016872635.1 Planctomycetota bacterium
GCCAAGACCGCAATGCGGACCGAATTCACCTTGCGATCCTGCGATAGACCGTTGATCGCTTGGCGGACGAAATCGCTCTGGTCTTGGCTCCATGCCTTCGTACTATCCGGGAGTTTGCCATAGGCCTTGCCAAACAAGCCTAACACCTTGGCAGCGTGCTCCAGGTCGAACAGATCGACGAGCGCGCTGTTGTCGCGTTCGAGGATCGGGATATCCAACTCTCTTAAGAATCTGCTTACCGAGATCCAGAAATCATCGCGCACCATCACGATCGCCTGCACGGACGCCCCATCGCATTGCAACAACGCATCGGTCAGTGGCGCTCTGGCATAATCCTTCTCAGCAAAAAGCCATTGCTCGAATTGGTCCAAGACCAGCAGCAGTTTGCCACCCGTGGGAACCAGTTTGCGACGTCGAATGACACTGAGGATTTCCTTGAGCGATACACCCTCGGCATCTGGGATCGCTTTGCGGATTGCTCGTAATAGTCGCGTTTCGGTATCGTCCGGCGTTGCCTCGAGATAGATCGGGATAATCTTAGGACTTAAACGAGGTAATATGCCGGCCTTCATGAGCGAGGACTTGCCGCAACCCGAAGGGCCGTAGACCAACCCTACCTTAAATGTTTTCTCCGAATCGGTCTCTTCAATACGAGTCTTCCAAAACCGAGCGCCCTCCGGAAAACCCTCGCGATCGAACGGTCCAGGCAAAAGTTCTAAGAAAAAACTCGCGTCAGAAGCATCGAACGAGCGAAGACCCTTAGGAACAATTCGCGTGGGACTAGTTTGCTGCGAATCCGACTCGCGAGCCGCGAGTTCCGCTGTGTTTGGCGTTAAAGGACTGGCAGGAGTTACACCCACCGGAATAGGCATCGAGGAGGGGCGCACACCTGGGGTCGGGGCGTGATTCGAGAGTATCCATCGTATCTCTTCGGCAAAGTCTCGTGCGACGGTGAAGCGGTCGCTCGCACGACGCGATAACGCCTTCATACAGATGCGCTCTAAGTCGACGGTAAGCGAATCATCAAAAAGCCTCGGACTTCGAACCTCTTCATTGGCAACCAACCTCATCAAATCGAGCGGATTATCGGATCGGAATGGGCGACGACCCGTCAGTAACTCATAGAGGACGACACCAAGGCTATAAATGTCGCTTCGATAACCAACGCGGTGCCCTTCGCCGCGGGCTTGTTCAGGGCTCATGTAGGCAGGGGTACCCGCCGATTCACCTGACCTT
>VGZN01001013.1 GCA_016872635.1 Planctomycetota bacterium
GGCTACACGTACCCCCAGATGATCCGCGTGATGCAACGATTCGGGATGATCCCCTCTGCTTCCTACACGTTCCAGGATCTGAACGCGCCCCCTCCCGAGACAGACCATCTCTTGGATACGTTTGTTCCTGAAATGGAAGCCTTCCCACAAGAACCCCATGATATGATCGAATCGATTTTTTGCACGGGTGGATTTGTTTTTGGCATCACCCAAGGCCTGCTCCACCACGCCGTGTACGCCTGTGGGTACGACGAAGCACAAGGCATCCGGGTCGTCGACAGCGACCGCCCCTCGGACCCCGTTTATTTTTTATCCTGGCAGGTCATGTGCGACCCCACCCTTACCCAGCAGTTCTATCGTTTTCTTTCACCGTATCACGCTGATATGGAAAACGAGGGGAGCGAGGACGGGTTGTATTGATTGTTCATGAACGAACGCTCCGCGTGTCTTGGCGGGTTCCTCCAGATCCGATTCGACGGCCAAGAACGAACGGCGGATTATTATATCCTGTTTCTCAGACTCATCAAAACCAATCAATTCGTACGAGTGGGCGATGTTATCTGATATTTGTGCTCGCGCAATCCCGTGCGACGTTTCATAAGTATCCCGTCTCGACACGACGTGTGGAAACAATTGGATAGGTATGCTTGGATTTTTCCAATGCAGGGAACTCTCCTGTTGCCTCGGAACGACCCCTTCCATTGACTTTGACTTGATCAAGATCCGCCCCATGTTTTCGATCCCATCAAATCAAGTGATGGACCACGATTTCTTTGTCTTGACCAATGCGATGGGCGCGTTTCACGACTTGGTTCTGCACGGCCTCATAGATCCGGTGATAAAAAATAATGTCGCTGGCTTCCTGGAGATTCATGCCCGCACAATGGATCAGGCTCGTCAGGAACAGGACCGGGCACGATCCCGTTTTGAACGACTCGAGTTTCCTCTGGCGCGACGCCATGCCCCCGCAGAGTTCCACAAAGGGAATGTCAAAATCTTGTAGCAAGCGACGAATTACGACAAACGTGTCATTGGTTTGAGAAAACAGGATGAATTTGCCCTGTGGTTTCGACGAGAGGATTTCATAAATAGCGGTGGCTTTGGTTTTTTTCCGACGTGTCCTACAGGACGATACGGTTGGGATCGATGCCAGCGCCCCGAAGGTACACGACGACGCCTCCTGTTCATTGCAGAGGTACAACAGCATATCGATCGTAATCAAGGACCGGCAATA
>VGZN01001014.1 GCA_016872635.1 Planctomycetota bacterium
ACGGCGAAGCCTCCGAAGAATTGCGGGCACTGGTGAAGAAGACCGGTATTCCTGTCACGATGACGGTGATGGGGTTGGGCCTGTATCCCGCTGACGATGCGCTGTCGCTCGATATGCTGGGAATGCACGGCAGTGCCTACGCCAACTACGCGGTGAAGGACTGCGATTTGCTTCTCGCGTTTGGGGTTCGCTTCGACGACCGTGTGACAGGTCATCTGGCTTCGTTTGCGAAAAACGCAAAGATTGTACACATCGATATCGATGCCTCCGAGCTTAACAAGAACAAGGTCGCTCATATCTCGGTTCGCAGCGATATCAAATACGCACTGTCTGAACTGAATAAGGTGGTCGAAGTCCCTGAAGATTGCGCTGCGTGGGTCGCCCACTGCAAAGATCTCAAGGCCAAATTCCCCTACGGCTACGACGAGTCCTTTGATGGGATTCTCCAACAGCATGCGATCAGGACTCTTTCGAACTTGACCATAGACCGTGAAACCTATGTCTCGGTCGGTGTCGGACAACACCAAATGTGGGCTGCGCAATTCTTTCAATTCCGCCGACCTCGAACGTGGCTCAGCAGCAGCGGTCTCGGGACCATGGGATTCGGTCTTCCGGCCGCGATGGGCGCACAAGCCGCACACCCAAACGCGTTGGTGATCGATATCGACGGTGATGGATCGTTCCAAATGAACATCCAAGAGCTCGCAACCCTCCACTGCGAAAAATTGCCGGTCAAGGTGTTGCTGCTCAACAACCAACACCTAGGAATGGTGGTTCAATGGGAGGATCGTTTCATGGGCTCCAATCGCGCGCATACTTACCTTGGCCCAATCGATCACGAAGAAGCAAGTGGGTCTGGTTCGACGATTGCACACACCTACGCCAATAATCGATATCCGGACTTCGTTCAGATCGCGAAGGGGTATGGGTGTGGAGCTGCAACCGTTCGCCGCAAAGCGGATCTCGAAGCGGCTTTGCTCGAGATGATCAACTACCCTGGCCCCTTTGTCCTCGACGTTGAAGTCCCCTACCAAGAGCACGTGCTCCCGATGATCCCATCAGGCAAGACTGTCGATGACATGATCTTGAAGTAAGGGTTGTCGCAAGTCGTTTGTGCTACCCCCTATCGTAGCAGGCACTCTCCGAGTGCCGTCCGCCAACGCCGACTCGTTGAGTCCACGCCCATCCCCGCCCGCTACCTCGATCCGCTCTCTCCCTGTTGGTTGTGTCACG
>VGZN01001015.1 GCA_016872635.1 Planctomycetota bacterium
CCAAGGCAAGGTGAACAAAAAGAAGGAGATGCACTGCCTTGTAAAAATCCGATAGGACCGGACGATCGGCGTCCTGGCAATCCGTTCGCAAGCACCGCAAATCTCCATCAGCTTTGAAAGTTCAACATCGATGACCCGCAGTTCGTCTCCATCGATCCGTCCATCCTCCTTGCCCCGATGCACCCAACGATACAGTTGATTCGCGATCGCCAACGGCGTGTGGGCAGGACAGTTTTCGGTGATCAGTTCCTGATGAACGTAGGATTCATTCCTCAAGTGGCATTTCAACGCCCGCGGAAACTCGACTAGGGCGAGGGCTAGGAATCGGGCCTCATCTCGTCGCGGCGATGCAAGGATCGATAGTTTGATCGAAAGGTTTCGGATCGCGTTGATCAGCCCTCCCCACAAGGTCCTGGCTTCCCACCACCGCGCATAGGCGGCGTTGGTTCGAAAAACCAGCAACCAACCTAAGGTCAAAGAAAGGGCTGCATGCAGTTCCGAGGGGGAGTCGCCGATTTCCTTATAGGGAGAGTACTCTTTTGCCACCGGCAATACCGCATAAACACCCATCGCCACGGCGAGCATGGCGATATGATTCAAGGTCTTCGAAGCATTCAGGGGAGCGATGAGATCTCGGAACGGCATCCGCTTAGTGTATCCTCATCCGCAAGCGAATTGGCGTGGCATCGTGCGGTAGAGGCAGTTATAATCTAAAAATTCGGTTCTGCAGAGTGATCGGCGGCGTCCTATCCGAATGCATCTGGTCGTCCGGCCCTCCAGTGAAAATGCGATTGCCATGTCCTTTCCTAACCCTCGTACCGTTTGCTGCCGTGCTGGAGTTGTTGCGGTCCTCGTCCTGGTTTCTCCGCTCGGCTCACGAGGCCAAGAACCCTCACCCGCGATCCAAGCCTCCGACGTCGCGACCGCCTTGGATCCGCTCGATCAGCAATTGACCTCGGGTTGGATCGACACGATCAAACCACTGATGACCCGGCATTGCGGCGACTGCCACATGGGGGACGGGGACGAAGGCGGAGTGAATCTCGACGATTACGATTCGCTGGCCAAGATTCGATCGCACGAAAGTACGTGGGAGCAAATCCGCGGCGTTCTTCGCGCCGAAGCCATGCCCCCTCCGGACTCGGCAACCATCACCGCGGCGGAGCGCTCGATTCTCGCGAAGTGGATCGATCGAGCGCTGCATGAGGTCGATTGCGGATACCGTCC
>VGZN01001016.1 GCA_016872635.1 Planctomycetota bacterium
GAGAAGGCCGGGGCTGACCGTTCGCATCAGGCTCCACAATTCACCGAGGTGATTCTCGAGTGGGGTGCCTGAAAGGGCGATATGCCAGTCGGCTTGGATTTGCCTGACGGCTTGCGCTGTTTTCGTTTGAAAGTTCTTGATGAACTGTGCTTCATCGAGAACGATGGTGTTCCATGCTCGGGCCGAGAACCGGTCGACATCTCGTTGGAGAAGTTGGTAGCTGGTGATGATAAGGTCGCCTGGTCCTGCGGCATCGATTAGGGCTTGGCGATCGTGTTCGCGGTAGAGCAAGGGGCGGAGGGTTGGTGCAAAACGTTCTGTTTCACGTTGCCAGTTCGAGCCGACGCTGGTTGGAGCGATGATCAGCGCAGCGCCGTTTTTCGCCCGATCGAGCAAAATTCCGAGCGCTTGGACGGTTTTACCAAGACCCATGTCATCTGCCAGGACGCCACCGATGCCCCAGTGTGCGAGTCGAGCCAACCATCCGTAGCCGGCGGTTTGGTACTCGCGCAAGTCAGCTTGGAGGGTGGATGGCACGACGGGTTGGAGGTTTTTCGCGCTGGCGAGTCGAGCGAGTGCATCTTTCCAGGACATGTCTGCTTCGACCGAGATATCGCTGCCGAGCGCTTCTTCGATGACCGCGGTACCTGCCTTTGAGACGCGGATTTGACCAGGATCTCCAATGGATACGTCTTGAATAGCCCCAAGTCGCTGGCGAAGCGATTCGGAGATCAATGCAAATTGGCCATCTCCCAAGGGGACAAAGCGACGACCTTGACGGAGTGCGGTTAGGAGTTCTGCGAGTGCAATCTCGAGTCCTTCGAGTGTGGCAAAACCATCCACACCGAACCAATCTCGACCACTGGTGAGTTTGACTTGCAAGCGATGGGGGGTGATTTCTCCGATGACTTGCATCGGTTGGCTCTTTGGCCAGCAGACGGTTGGTGCGGCTTCACCCAGTTGTTCGATCCGTTGGAGCAATTCGAGGGCTTCGTCGGGCGAACTGGCGAGCCATGTATATTGCGAGTCGTAAGCGAGGAGATGTAGCTGAAGTTGCTCGGCGATTTCATCGGCTCTCGATGCTTCTTCGTCGAGGGCACGCAGCAATTGGAATCGCCCTGCTGCGGTAGCGATTCGGAGCCGCTCGGGTTCCATGCCTGGGATAGGCTGGTCGGCAACAGCGTCGCAGGCCACGCGAAGTCCAACTTGCATTCCCTCTTTGCC
>VGZN01001017.1 GCA_016872635.1 Planctomycetota bacterium
TATCCACGGTCCACTGGATGTTCCTCGGACCGGGATCGTTGCCGCGAGGCGACTCCAAAAAAACCTGCAGTGCGAGCAACGACGACAGCTCTGTAACCACCTGATCGACCGCGCTCGTGGAATCGCCCAACGGGCGTTGGCCACTTGGGACGATGCTGAGAAGCCGCTCTGGGAGCTTCTAGGGGCTATGGACAGACATTTTCCTAACGTGCCACCGGTTGCGGACCCAACCGAAGCCAAAGCTTCGGTGATCTTCAGCCCACCCAATTGTTCTACCAACAAATCTCGAAAATCGCGCAAGCCTGCGGTTCCTGCCCGGGATTCCAGCAAAATCCAGTAAACTCCAGCCGGGTTTGCAGCAACCCGGGCTTGAAACTCTCACATCCCTTGGAGCAGTTTTTGCGGTCCGGTCAACGTCATTCGTGCCCCGGGTGACGCTTACAGATCACTTTCGGGTCTTCTCCAAGATCACGCGGGGCGATCCGGATTTTGCACCGTACTTGGCATCATAGACCTTGGACACTCCGTTCTTGTCGGTCTCGATGATGTGGGTGGCGGACCCAGACTTTGCGCCGTACTTGGCGTCGTAAACTTTGGATACGCCGTTCTTGTCGGTCTCGATGATCTGAGTGGCGGATCCGGACTTTGCGCCATACTTGGCGTCGTAAACTTTGGATACGCCGTTCTTGTCGGTTTCGATGATCTGGGTAGCAGATCCAGATTTTGCGCCATATTTGGCGTCAAACACCTTGGAGGTGCCCTTGTCGGTCTCGACAATCTTGACCGTGGACCCGATTTTCACGCCGTAGCGCGCTTCATAGGCCTTCAACTCCGATTTCTGCTGCGCATTGGCGACCGGCAGAATGCCCAGAAGAAAGGCGAATAATTTTGGGAATCGCATATTAATCAGTGGATTCATACTAGGGTTTCTCAGGATCCCGATTCTGTCCATGGTTTGCGGGTATAATTTTCGGGCGCCGCGGTAGTGCTGGGCAGTACGCTGCGGGTGACGGGGCCGCGGCTCCATCCGCCCAGCGAACATCGGCCATCACCGCTGCAGCGCCTGCTACCTTGTGCAGCGGTAGCCAGCCCGCGTCAGCGCCCAAAGCCGAGTCATACCAATGGATCACGAGTCGCTCGCCTGTTGGATCGATCAGGATTGTGGCGAACGGGGAATCGACCCCAGGGACTCGCCTGACGTCGACCAAGTCGATTCCCTCAG
>VGZN01001018.1 GCA_016872635.1 Planctomycetota bacterium
TCCAGCGCGCTAGATAATCGTCCAGCTGCATCAGACAATCTTTAGCTTTCTATAAGCAAAGACCACCATTTTAAGCAATAGCCATCCATGGCGAAAGCGTGATATCTGAGTCTCCCCATACGCACGGGCTGCGTATCGTATCGGCACCTCGACCATACGGAGATTCAGCTTTGTTGCGCCGAGAATAAGGTCAAAATCGCCAAAGGGATCGAAATCGCCAAAGTAGTTTCGATTCTCCTGGAGCCGAGAATAATTTTTTCTTGTTAGCACTTTGGTCCCACAGAGCGTGTCGGTGAACCTCTGATTTAAAAGCCAGGTAAAAACCAGGGAAAAGGTACGGTTGGCCACGAAGTTCAGAAAACGCATCGCCTGACCCTCCATTGGGTAAACCAAGCGGGTTCCATTGATGTATTCCCCTTTGCCGCCAGCGATGGCATCGTAGAATTTTGGCAAATCCTCTGGAGGCACAGTCAAATCTGCATCAAGAATCATCAATACGTCCCCACGAGCGTTAGCAAACCCCTTTCGAACCGCGTCCCCCTTTCCCTTTCCATCTTGCACTAAAACTTTGATGTCGAGTTTTGGGTAGGCAGCGATCACACGGTTAATCTCCTCGAGCGTTCCATCGCTACTATGACCCTCAACAAAAATTACCTCCATGTCTTCGCAAAACTTTGGTAGGCGCTTGATGGCGTTTTCGATGTTCCCCTTTTCGTTGCGGCAAGGAATGAGGACCGTGGTGGAGGGACTGCCCAAGCTCGCCTCCCTCAAGGAACGGGCGACTACATAATTGCGTAGACATAGTCTCCGCGCCATTGGAAGGGTGCCAACGAAACGATTCAGCAAGGCGCCGACTCCTAAAAGGCTCTTTGGGAAAATCTGTCGCCATTCGCGCTTGACCGGCTCAAAACCCGCCAAGTGTAGGAACCCCATCATGTCTTCGGTTGAGAGCCAGTTCATCTCGACGGACGGCATTTTGAGTCGAAGTTTCTCGCCAATTTTGAGTATCGGTTCCCAGAACCACGCGTAGTAGGCAATGATTACCCGCGTATCCCGAGTACAAAATCGGTGCAGGTACTCCAGGGTTCGAGCGCAGTCATCGAGATAACCGACGGTATCGGAGAGAACGATCACATCAAATGTCCCCTCGACTGTTGCAAGGAACTCCGGGTCTTCGATGTCCCCATGGAAAAAGTGCAAACCTGGATAACGAGATTTCGCT
>VGZN01001019.1 GCA_016872635.1 Planctomycetota bacterium
AGAACGAGCGCGGTCACGATCGCGAGCACTGCCTGAACCAGAAGCGCCGTCTTGAACGCGGCGTTGTATTCCGGCGAATAGTCCGTCCAGTTCCTTCTGAAATCCGGCACTGTACCCAGCTTTGCCGCCGATTCGGCATTCGGTGATTGATACGGATTCTCGATTGTCATGACTACACTGCCAAGCGGTACGAGCCGAGCGACGAACGTCCAAGCTCACCAGTGGCAATGGAGCGCAGCGGAATTGCCATCTGGTGCAGCGATTTGTTCGGCTTTTCATTTATCAAAGAACGGCTGCCATCTTGTCCCATGCTTAGGAGCAAAAAATCTCTCCGGCTCAACAGCATGCTTCTCAATGATCACGCAAAACGGGTAGAAATGGATCGAATGGATAGACTTCTGGAACCCATTTAAGTCGCCCGTGTGATTCAACTCGTAAACAAGAGTGGTTGCATAGGCGGCAAAATCATTCGACTCTCCATGCACGTCTTCACAAAAATACACGCCGCCGCATCTTAAATACGGAAGCATTTCTTCTAGGGTTATTCGTTGTTGCTCTGGCGTATGGCCACCATCATCAATCAAAATGTCGATAGGAGGGGTATTGCTTCTGAAATCCTTCCAGAATCCCCGATTGGCTTGGTCGCCGATGAAGACTGTCGTGTGTTCGTTCTCGTAGGACTTACACGCATTCTCAATATCAACTCCGTAAATATGACATCCTGCGCCAAAGTAAGAGTGCCACATATCGAGACTTCCACCACTATAAATACCGATTTCTAATACATTGACAGATTGACCGACGAACTTAGAGAAGTGGCGTTGATAGAGTTCAAAATAGTGTTGCCATTTCCATATACCGTGACCCTCGGTGTGATTTTCAAAATACTCTCTGAGCGGATTTGCGGGAGGTGCGATTGTTTCGTTTTTCGGCGCCCCCTGCTCGCGATAACTTAAGACATACTGCTCCGCCCGAAGGCGCGACCCGAGCTGGCTCAATAGTTGTGCATATCTCCTGGGAGAAGAAATGGCCGCAGCGGCGAGGTTCTTGGCTTTTCGTAGATATCGTTTCATGGATTTCTTTCTTTTTGCCGAACGATAAAAATCACCGGGTTGCCGCCGGTGAGTCACGATAAGGAAACAGCCGGTCGGCAACTCCGGTGCATTTTTTGGTTATGCGAGGGCAAATGATGAAAAACGACTTTGAGGCTTTTCCGTG
>VGZN01001020.1 GCA_016872635.1 Planctomycetota bacterium
TTGTCGCGCTCTGAGCGACAAATCATGAAAACCCGGAATGGTTTCATGCAAAATAGTTGCGTCAAAATCGGATAGCAAAGATGTGAGCCGACCAAACTGAAAAGCTGCCTCATAGGCAAGATTTTCCGAAGCTGCTACCGCATAACTATGCGCATTTTGCACAAATGGAATCAGCCGAAAGCATTCACCAGCTTGCGTATGCAATAAATCCTCGCCGTTCGGTAAAAGTAAAGGTGTGGGGAGAAGATAGTGGGGATGATGTTTGGAAAGATGCGCTTTTACCCTCCGAATATTTTCATGTATCTGCTCGGGCCGACGAAACACATTGGTATTGATCTGCTGCAGCAGATAGGTTGCTGTAGCGGTTTCGGCCTTCCAGCTTCGATGAATGAGTCCGCCTTGTATAGGGGTAAGATCGGCATCTGCAATGCCCCATGCAGCGAGCATTTCGGAATACTGCATGGTTTAATATTCGTCGTTGAATGCGAAAATGGGACTCCGTTGCTTCCATGTGCCGCCGGTGAAATCGGGAAAATCGACCGTCTTGCTGCCTGCTGCAATCGATTGCTCACTCAGCGGCGTGATGGCACTCCATGCTGCGGCATCATAAACATCCATGGGCGTGGGTGTATTGCGCTTTGCTGCTTCCACCAGCGCATGAATCACGAAAAAATCCATGCCGCCATGTCCGGCTCCCTGCGTTTCTCTGCTCCAGCGTGCCCAAAGGGGATGATCGTATTTTTCCAGCCACTCCTTCTGCGGATCCCACTGATGCGCCTTCGCCGATTGTCCTTCAATGTAAATGCTCTTATGTAAATCCATCCATAATCCCTTAGTTCCCTGCACCCGAAAGCCGAGCGAATAAGGTCGGGGTAAACTGGTATCGTGCTGCAGCAAAATGGTTTCGCCATTGGCGCACTGAATATTGGTGGTCACCACATCACCGAGCTGGAAACGCACTTGCGCATTGGGATGATCCTTACCTCCTTTCTCTACAATGTATTCATGCAAGCCTCTTGCCTTGCTGGCGAATGAACAGAGCGAAACAAAACGATTACCACGATTGATATTGATATAATGTGCCAGCGGACCGATGCCATGCGTAGGATAAAGATCTCCATTACGCGTAACGGAGTGGGCTGTACGCCAGCGCGCTTCGGAATAGGCTTCGGGACCAAACAATACACCATGACCGTAAGGATGTACGCCGTCGTTGAA
>VGZN01001021.1 GCA_016872635.1 Planctomycetota bacterium
ACGCCGTTGCCATTGGCGAAATCGGTCCTATCAAAAATAGCTATCTGCCCAACGTTCGAGCTCGACTACAGCGTGAGTACAAACTTCCGGCTGAATCCTTTATCGTCAATGCGAGCCATTGCCACGGCGTTGTTTGCGATGATGTCGAAGACCGCACGATCGAAGCGGTCCAATTAGCGATCGCAGCCCTGACACGGGTCTCGATGGGTGCTGGTACCGGCTTCGAAAATCGCATCATGGAGAATCGCCGACTACGGCTAAAAAATGGTCGGGAACTCGATGTTAGGCACGCATACTCGCTCCCACCCGACGAGGAAGTCGATAGTATCGGACCCATCGATCCTCAAATCGGCGTGCTGCGAATCAATCGACTTTCCGGCGACACACTGGCCGTCGTTTACAACTTCGCCTGCCATCCAATCCAAGGGGTCCCCAACGGGGGTAATACAGCCGACATCGCGGGTTTTGCATCCAAGGTGATCGAGGAAAATCTATCACCAGGGACAATGGCTTTTTTCCTGCAAGGCTGTGGCGGAGACATCAATCCGGTTCTTTACAAAGACGTCAGCCACCCTCGCGATGCTGAACCGCTCGGGACTAAATTGGGACTTAGCACACTGCAAGCGGTCCGTTCCATTGAATGCAAAACGACCGAGGGGATGAATTTACTGAGCACCTCCATTGAACTTCCACGCGCGAATCTCGCCGAGCGAATCCTTGAACTTGAAACCGAGCAAAAGAGACTAGTGGCATCGATCCAAGGAACCAGCCTCAACTTGAAAACATTCCTGCCACTACTGACAAAGTACCGGTTGGATCCAGAACACCCGTCGTATTACTCCCATCGCTATCTTCAGGAAGAAGCAATCGGTAAAGACGATCTCCATCGCATGGATGCGGAAAACCTGAAGAACATGAACGCCTACATTCGCAATATTCAAACGATGGAAAATCTATCACGCGTTCAAACGAACTTGGAACTGCTACGTATGCATGAACGTCAAAACGCATCCGCTCCCAGTCGAACCGTACGAGTAGAAATCGCGGCGCTGCGCGTTGGCAACTTTCGCTGGATAACATTTCCTGGGGAACTCACGGTTCAAATCGGGTTGAACTTAAAGTCCCGTGCTCCCTTTCCCAATACCTTTGTCTCAGGATACACCAACGGCTATATCTACTATGCCCCGACCGCCGACCAACTTCGTAATCTCGGTG
>VGZN01001022.1 GCA_016872635.1 Planctomycetota bacterium
TGGATTAAATGAACGCGGTCAACATTGGCCCCCGCTGCGTCAAGCCTGGGGCGAATTGTATCTTCCGCTCCGTCTTCCCCTGCGATAAAGAAGCTATCTCCCATCGGACAACTCGATCCGTCGGGAAAGCAAATCCCCCTGCTAATTCGCGCTGCAATGTCGCAAGTGAGCATCGATTTACCAACTCCACCGTCCCCCGTAAGTAGTGTGATCTTGCCGAGTGCGAATCGCCCCTCCCAGAGCCAGGAGACCTCCCGAGACGCGATTTGAGAAAAGGGACTTACAGACAGCTCCGCTCCGTGAAGTGGTTCTTTATTCCTCTCCTCTTCGCTTTCGTTGCCGATGCTATTCGCCAGATGCTTTGCAACCAAATTGCAAACTGTCTTTTCGACTTCCGCTTTTTTCATGGGTGGATCGCAACGATTCCCCCATGCGATCGCTAATTGAAGGAGTTCGGGAGAATCACCAAGCCTTGCCAAGTGAGAACCTACCAATCGACAAAGTTGCGAATTGCGTTCGCCTTCGCCAACTGCCGGAGCGGTTGCAAGGTCAAGATCCCCCGCAAAGTTAAATTCAGTTTGAGAATCGCTCTTTCGATCATCCCGTGTGACAAAGTCGATCAACCATTCAGGAGCCACGGACAAATCGGCTTCGCTGGGATCGATCAACCACCGATAAACATTCCCCGAGGAGTGGCGACTTGGAGGAGCGACGACTGCACCACCATTCGTTTTGCAGTCGATCGAACAACCGTTAATCTTCGAGCGATTCTTCCTCACCCTTTTATCGAATGCGAAATAGTAATGCCGTCCTCCCGATCCGGTCTGTGCTGTCGGAGTTTTCGGAAGCGGTGCATTCTCCGAGATCAAGCGATCAAGATGCGTGATCCCCGAGGGGCCATCTACATCCAACACCCAAAAGCTTTTATCGCAGAGCAAACCGACCGAAGCTTCGCTTGAGCCAAAGAGTGTTCGTAGCGTTTGCTTGTCGCTTGTTGCCGACTTCAGACCTCCAAGTTCGTGGAAGGGATGCTTGCCGGGATCGGGACAGTCTCCCCCTTTTTTGCACGAGCACCCGCCGCCGGCATTTATGGGGGGTTGTATCGGGAAAATTCGCCAGCCTAAACCGGCATATAGAAGAACCTGATCGACCAACGCTTCGCGATCGCGTATCATACTTGTGAGTCCTATGTCCTAAGGGATTCGATTCGAGAAG
>VGZN01001023.1 GCA_016872635.1 Planctomycetota bacterium
GATGCGTTGCTCGGCCTGTTCGATCAGCCGTCGCTTGGTCGCCTGCAACTCGGTCCACCGGGGCACGATGCGTTTTGCATGCTTGCGCAATCGGATCATGAATCGGTAGTAGTTCAACACCATTTCGCGATTGGCGACGAGTGGATGATCCCCGACGAGTTCGATGAGGATGACCGATGGGCTGGCAAGTGGAGTCGCGGGCGCGGTCGTCATCGAGCCCGCATCCTGCGGCAAGATCAGCATCAGCGCGAGTTCCTCGCGATAATCGCGATCGGGTTCGTGTTGATTCTGCTGGGTCGTATGCCGGACATACCAGGCGAGGAAGGCATCTACGGCTTGGAGGGCCACCGTCCAGGCTTGCTCGGGATGCGCTGCGTGGCTTCGAATCGTTTGATTCAATCGATCCCACTGTTCTTGGGGCAAGTGCTGGAGCATGGCTCGGAACAACTCATGGGACCGTTTCGATGCCTGATAGCGATGGGATCCGGGGGTCCCCTTTGCCATGCTTTCCGAATCGAGCCGCAGGGCAGACGCGAGAAACGTCGCTCCCTCCGCGATCGGAATCCCTCGCAACAGCGAGCCACTGTTTCTCTTCAACTGGCTAGCCACATGGGAGATGCAATCCTCGTTCGGTGAATCGTTCGGGATCAATTCGTCGACCGCGGCCAGCGATCGGATCCAATGCTCGAGCGGAGACCGATCGACCTCGGGAACCAGAAAGTTCCAAACGAACCAGCTCGTGCTTCGAAGACGCGGCGCATAAGCCTGCAACCCGAGCGCATGTTGGATTTTTAGTAGAGCGCAGAGAATCCTCGCTCCATCCGAATCATGGACGCCGCGAACATACCCTTCGGCATATCGGGTTTGCATCTGCTGGCGAACCCAGTCGGTTTGCTGAGCGGGGTCGAGGGCCATGAACTCCGCAGCTTGCATTCGAGGTGCCTCGCCAAACGGGGTTCGTTCCGTCAACTCTTGGAATAGGCAATAGGCCAAGTACTCCGCCCGGTAAACTTGCGTGGATTCGCTCGGCAGGATCTGTTCCCAGAGATCCCGAGCCGCGTCGAGCGCTGGGTCGGAGAGTGGCTGAAAGAACTGCGTTCCTGTCAGATGGATGTTCAAGCAATCCTTGTGGAGGACCGTCGTTAGCTCGATGGGCTGCTGATTGACGCTGAAGGAATGTTGCCCCAGACGAATGGTCCGATTTCCATCGCT
>VGZN01001024.1 GCA_016872635.1 Planctomycetota bacterium
ATTGTTCAATAACAACTATTTTGAGTACATCTTCGTGTTGCGCAAGCCCGGAAAACGAAAAGTGGCACAATCTGTCCGGGATGAAAGTCGGCTCACCCAGAGCGATTGGCGCAAATGGGTGCAAGAATGGTGGCGGATCGAGAGCATTAGCGAGCGGGTGAGTTTTCATCGTGCTGTCTTTCCAATCGAAATACCGCTTCGATTGGTAAAGATGTACTCATACGTCGGCGACACCATTCTTGACCCATACCTTGGCACTGGTGCGACGATGATCGCTGCTCATCTCACTGGCAGAGCAAGCGTTGGATTCGAGATAGCAGATGATTGCGAATCGATGGTGCGAAAACGCATCGACATGGAGATTGGAACGCTATTTGAATCAAAGCCCGACTACGAACTGATCTCAGAGTGAGCCATAAACAATGAAGTCTGAAGGAATCTGGAAGAGTCTTGGACATCGTCACGTTGTCTGGGAGTTGCTTCGGTATTACCTGTCGTTCGCCCGATCCTCGAAACAACAGTCTGCTTGGTTAGATCAGCTTCGGATGTACAATGCCGTGGAGACTGATTCCGATCGGCTTCCGATTGGTAAGGAGTCTGTTGATCTGTTGGTGCAGTATCTCAACGTTCGCGAAGACTTGTTCAATACCGCATTTGGCAATCTACGAACCGAAGAGGAAGCACAAGCTTTCTGCGAATTCAACCGCATTCAATTTGGCGTAACAGCAACGAAGAGCAAGGAACACCACCAAGCATCCAAGGCTCTTGTTGCTACTGTGGCATCTATCGCCAGAGACGCTTGTAAGGACCACAGGTTTACACTCGATCCCAACCCCCAAAAAAGATGTATCTGGTGCAACGACCGTGGGTTACACGTTTCAGCGAGAAATCTTGATGGGGCGATCCCTTCTACCTCCAATCCAAGTGTTGTGTGGGAGATTAAGGAGTATTGGGGTAAGACGAGCGGTGGAAGCAAAATGAGTGACGCCGTCTACGAGTGCAATCTAGTGGGCAGAGAGCTGCGGGACTACGAAGCTGAGTCTGGCATCACCGTTGTCCACATCGTATTTGTCGATGGAAAAGAGCAGTGGACTGCCAGGCAGTCTGATCTCAAGCGATTTATCGACCTGACTTATCAAGGTCTGATCGATGTCCTTTTTGTCGGCAAAGAAGTCGAATTTGGATGGCGACCAGAATTGGACCGATT
>VGZN01001025.1 GCA_016872635.1 Planctomycetota bacterium
CACTTCGCCAATCTTGGGAAGAAGTTCTTGATCATGTTTGTTTTGGTCAAACAGAATGTGAATTCCAGTGGTGAATTTTTCGTCGACTTCTCGAATCGGAAGAATTTCGTCGACGATAAAATTGATTTCTTCCTCGCCTCGCTTATCGATGCGTCCTCGTATCAACACAATGGAATCAGGTTGGATCATCTCTCCGAATTGATCAAATGTGTTGGGCCACGCTATCGAGCGAGTTATCCCTTCGAGATCCTCCAAGTCGAAATTGGCGTACTTGGATGACTGCCCAGGTTTGGGATTGCGTGTGTGTGCGAGCTTGATCGATGATATGATCCCACCTATCCATACTTCCGTCCGGTTTTTGAGCGTTTTTGCGGTAATCGCATTATGGGTGCAAAATGATTTGAGAATCCTTTCGTACTCTGCCAGTGGATGGGACGAGAGGTAGTAGCCGAGGACCTCTTTTTCCATCGCCAACCGTTCTTTTTCCGGAAACTCCGGCATGTCGGGAAGCATTTGCTTGGGGGAGGCTTCATCCTCCTCGACATCTCCAAAGAGGCTCATCTGGCCACTTCGCTTATCCTTTGCAGCGGCCGCGCCGCCCTGCAAAGCCTTCTCAAGTACTGCGATGTGCTGCGACCGATGAGCGCGGAAGCAATCGAGGGCCCCAGCGCGGATTAATGCTTCGAGGGATGACTTGTTGCATTGCGTCGAGTCGACTCGATTGCAAAGATCAAAAATATCTTTGTAGGGACCGTGGGTTTCGCGTTCACGAGCAATTGCGTCGGCAGCCGACCCGCTGCAACCCTTGATGGCGCTCAGACCAAAATGGATCCGACCGTTGGCCACGCTGAACTCTCCCCGAGAAGAGTTCACACTCGGCTGCTCCACCACCACGTTCATCCGCTGGCAATCTTCCAAGTGCTCAACCAGCGAGTCCTTGCGCTTGAAATTACGGTTGGGTATGTCGCCTGTGAGTAGAGCCGCCATGAACTCAACCGGATAGTGGGTTTTGAGATATGCCGTCTGGTAGGCAACGAGGGCGTATGCGGTCGAATGGCTCTTATTGAATCCATAGCCTGCGAACTTCAGGATCATATTCCAAAAGTCCTCGGCATCTTTCTTTGCCAAACCTAGCGACACGGCCCCTTGAAGGAATTTCTCCGCGTTGGCCGCGATGATGGACTCCTTCAAGGGGCCGTGTCGCTA
>VGZN01001026.1 GCA_016872635.1 Planctomycetota bacterium
GTGGATGAACGGGAAGCGAATCTGATCG
Source organism: Planctomycetota bacterium (assembly GCA_016872635.1). GTDB lineage: Bacteria > Planctomycetota > Planctomycetia > Pirellulales > Pirellulaceae > JBKCUI01. Next base: position 29 of record VGZN01001026.1, read on the forward strand.
TCGTCTTTTTAGACAGCAAGGGGATCATCGCCCAAAAAAAACCGATGCCCACAGGTGGCGCCGGGGGGGAAACAGGCCCTGCTAGATTCAGTATCGACGTCGAGCCTAAAAACGTCATCCAAGCGATGGCTTTCCTGAACCAGAACGGCCTTCCCCGCAAGCAAGGGACAACATTGCTGGAACTTTTTGCAAAATCGGGATTGATGTCGACAGACCGCGAGGAGACGATCCGTTATCAAGCGGGTCTGGAGCAGCAGATTATGAATACGATCATGCGGATCGATGGCGTGATCGACTCAGCAGTTCAAATCTCATTTCCTCCTGCAGAGGGTGCCGGGGCATCGGCAAAGATAACAGCCTCAGTCTATGTCAAGCATCAAGGAATCATCGACGATCCGAATTCCCACTTGGAAACGAAGATCAAGAGGATTGTGTCGGGCGCTGTCAACGGTTTAGACATCAATGATGTCAGTGTTGTATCCGACCGCTCGCGCTACACCGATATTTCACCGCAAGATTTTAAAGCGATCGACCCTAAAACCAGGGAATACATCAACATCTGGTCGTTGGTGATGTCGAAACAGTCGCTGCCGAAATTCCGCATGTTATTTTTTAGTTTGACATTGTTAGTTCTGGCATTTGGAATCACCTCCGGCTGGTTGATCTGGAAAATTTACCCGTTTTTAAGAAAAAAAGGGTTGAAGGCATTATTTCAGGTCGAACCTTTCCAACAGGCGCCTTCCAGTGAACTTTCACAAGAGGAATAACAGGTGGAATCAAGCCGGTTGAGTGCGATCAGTTTTCATAGCTGGATCCAGACGCTTGCGCCTAAAGAGCAGGCGGCACTGCTCGATTTGTTTCCTGAGGCGGTAGCCAAGGCCCACCGCACAACAGCGCGCGTCGATCCTCAAGCGTTTTTTTCTGATGCTCTTGACCGGTTCATCGACCATGTCCACCCCAGCTGGTTGCAGCTTTTGCTCGCCAAATACACCCCTCATGATCAAGGGCTGCTAATCCAAGCTTTTGATGCGCAAAAAAGTGAATTATCCGATCGGCTGAACCATTCTTCAACCGATGATACGCTCTCGATGCTTGCAAGGAGATATGTCAGGGAAAAATTCTATTTTTTATTGATTCAGCTCGATGGGCAGGCTGACCCTCTATACGCTGTGGA
>VGZN01001027.1 GCA_016872635.1 Planctomycetota bacterium
GCCAGCACACCGGTAACCATCGTAGCCCCCCTCATCGGCGAGACTCCTTGTTGGTCGACGAGGTACGATGGCAGCCACGTGATCAAGAAGGCCCAGCCAGCGTTGATACAAAACTGAGCGATTGAGCTGAGCCAAAGCGATCGATTGGTCAAGCAACTGAGGAGAATCCAACCTAGTTCAAATCGAACAATCGGGGATGAGGCGTTGGCAGCGTGGTGGAGATGGGTTCCGATCTCGTGTTGTTCTTCGTCGTTGACGCGTGGATGTAGCTCCGGGGTATCGCGTACGATCCACCAGTAGTACACAGCGACGAGGATACCGACGGCACCGTAAATCAACAATACTGTACGCCACGAGCCAAGTTGCAAAGAGACGATGGAGATCACTAATGCTGTTGTAATCGTGGGAGCCATCATCCCACCGACCCGTCCACCGAAGCTGACCCATGAGCTTGCAGTGCCGCGCATGTGCAACGGGAACCATCGACGAATAACACCACCGGAGGTCGGATATGCGCCGGCTTGTGCAATCCCACACGCCAGACGCGCCAGCAACAATCCGGTCAAGGAGGTTACCAGACCAGTAAGGGCGGTCATCACAGACCAGCCGACGATGTAGAGAGTCAGCATTTTACGAGCCCCCCAGCGATCGCTTGCCCAACCCGCCGGGATTTGAGCGAGCGCGTAGGAGAAGAAAAATGCACCAAGGACTTTTCCTATTTGCTCCTTTGGGACATCAAAATCGGATCGGAACGATTCGCTCTTAACGATCTCACTGAGGCAAACGCGATCCAGATAAAGCATGAAGGCCATCAGCACGCTCGCAATAGCAACTTCATATCGAACAGCGGACGGCTTCATGGGATCATTTCCACGGCATGGGGTGAGGTGAACGACGTAGGGCAGGATGGAGCTAATAGCGCAGGTGGTTTTTGTTTTGGATTGCGAATCGCGCAATGCTTCTCACTCAGCGTGGTCAGTCGTATATCGGTCGTATGTAGGTTGTTGCGATCGACGCTCGCCCACAGTGTAGCTGTTTTTGTGCATGATCTGTGAACGGATCGACGCATTTTGAGCTATCATGGGAACCCTGGATTGCGCTATGCAAAATGATCGAGCCCATGACTCGTTTTGCGAGTAGCGAATAGTATTTGAAGCTTTTGCTGATTGGGGGGGATTGAGGATGTGGATTTTCGATGC
>VGZN01001028.1 GCA_016872635.1 Planctomycetota bacterium
AGCATACGATTCATTAAATCCGAAGAAACAAAAGACCGTATCGGGCGAAAAGTGATAGAGCGGGTCATCGAGCAGTTCGTAATTGCCGGGTCGCTGTCGCACGACGACTTCGTCGGCGGGTCTCGCAAAGTTGCGCACCACGAGCCGCTTGTCTGGAAATGCTGCGTGCAAATTCGCTTCAAAGAATCCGTACAGATTCATCTTTTCCGCCAGCGAGTTGCCGACGAACGCGATCCGCTCCCCTGGTAAGAAATCGATCGGCAACGCCGCAGGCTTGAGATCCGGCCGCTTGGTGCGATCGGGTGGCGCGAGCAACTGCCTGCCCGGGACCTCTTTGTCGTCCGCCAGAGCGCGGCGCAAATCACCGATCCACAGAGACACCAGAGCGATGGCGACGACAGCCGACCATCGCATGGAAGATCGATTCACGTCAGCACGATGAACCACGTTGCAACAGGTGGGATTCATGGAGTTTTTGGGGAGCTAGTAGGAGGGAAGGGGGCTGATGCCGTGGAATCGCCACAACAAGGAGGCCCAGGTCTGCGGCCTCCCTATGGTAATTGGAATTGGGATGGAGCACAAAGCCAGGAAACCTCGGGATCCTTCGTTCGCGGGGACCGGTTCTCTGCTATAATTCTCGCAGGAGGCGCATTCATGATCGAAATCAGATATGCCGGGGATCCCCTTTGGGACAGGATTGAGCGAGCCGTAGAAAAAGTCAAGGATCGATTGCGGAGGGTCACACGGGCTCTCAATGCCGCTGACATACCCTATGCCGTTATCGGTGGCAACGCGGTCCAGCATTGGGTATCGCAAGTCGATGAGTCGGTGGTTCGAAACACCCAGGACGTGGATATCATTCTGAACGAGTCCGATTTGGAGAGAGCGATTCCGGTTTTGGAAGCGGCCGGCTTCGTTTTCCGACGCGCTGCCGGAATAACGATGTTCCTCGACGGCCCGCAGGCCAAGGCGAGAGATGCCGTACATGTTCTCTTTGCGGGCAAGAAGGTTCGCGAGGAATACACGGAAACCGTTCCCGAGATCGATCAGTTCGAGTGGATCGAAGACGCTCGGACATTGCCTTTCGAGCGACTGGTCAAAATGAAACTGACATCGTTTCGAAGAAAAGATCAAGTTCATTTGCTCGACATGATCTCGATTGGCATGATCGATGCAACATGGCTGGAGCGATTTTC
>VGZN01001029.1 GCA_016872635.1 Planctomycetota bacterium
CTAGCGGGGATCTGTCCAGGCAGCCTCAATTTTTTCTCGCTAGATTTTGGGGCACAAATCACCTGCTATCTCCTAAGTTTCTTGGGTATCGTAAGGTAATTCTGCGGGTTCTGGTGCACCTCTAATTGATTTCGCTTTCCGGGGCGAGCTAGAATACAAGTGGTGCTGCGAAACGCATCGCAGCGTGCGTATCCGTACCGAACTATTCCGTATCTAGGCAACTGGCGAATAGGGCGGTCTGGCTCGTTTCGAAAGGAGGTGATTTAGTGAATCCAAGTTCTACTAGCCAAAGGGGTGGGGCGTCTTAGGCATGCCGGCGGGCTGCCCATGACAAGCAGCCTCGACCCCGACTTGTAGCTCGGCGTATCCTTAGAAATCCTAGGACATGCGCACGAGTTGCAAGCTACTATGAATCGTAACGAGCCCGGGTTGGCGGTTTCCGCCAATCCGGGTTTTTATTTGGAATCACCCGCGGATTCCTAACCTCTAGGTACCATCGATTCTCGCTCAAACCATGTCGGACTACCTTATCGCGTTGATAGCCGGTGTCGTCGAAGGGCTCACCGAGTTCCTTCCGGTCAGCTCGACGGCACACATTGTGATTTGCCAGAAGCTCCTGGGTACCGACTTGACCAGCCCCTTCTGGAAAATGTTCACGGTCGTTATCCAACTTGGAGCAATCCTCGCCGTTGTCGTCTATTTCCGACAGCGATTGCTGGCCTTCGCCGGCTCTTTTTGGAACGCCTTTCGCAGCCCATCAATGAACCAAGACCTTACGAACAAAGATCCAACGGAACAAGAGACCGCCACGGTATCGTCGAAGCATCGGATGGCACACCCACTCACGCTCGTCCTGATCAGCTTTATCGTCACCGCAGTCCCTTGCCTGTTGATCAATAAATGGAGCGATAAGAATCTCGAAAGTCCCACAGTGATTGCCATTGCCATGATCGTCGGTGGTTTCGCCATGGTGATCATCGATCGAATGTTTTCAGCCAAGGCCTCTACGGACTCCATGGATGGCATTTCACTCAAGCAAGCGATCGCGATCGGCTCGGCTCAAATCTTAGCCGCTGCTTTCCCAGGCACGAGTCGATCGATGGCTACCATCGCTGGTGGTCAAGTCATGGGACTTTCTCGAGTCGCCGCCTTGGAATTTAGCTTTTTCCTGTCCATTCCGGTGATGTTCGC
>VGZN01001030.1 GCA_016872635.1 Planctomycetota bacterium
CTCATCGAAACCCGAGGACCTCGATCGACTCCTTGGTGGTAAAACGATCCAACTGGTCAACACAGACCCGCCCTACAACGTGAAGGTTGAACCGCGATCGAACAACGCGATCGCTGCTGGTTTGTCTTCGTTTTCCAACGACAGCGCCTCGCAGAAACTCAAGGGTGGACAAGGGAACGCAGCCTCGTTTGGCATCGATCACGAGACCGGCAAACCCAAGCATCCTCCTACGCACAAGAAGCTCCGAGCGAAGGATCGTCCCTTGGCCAACGACTTCGTCACGGACGAGGAGTTCGATCGATTGCTCGATGCGTGGTTTGGGAACATCGCCCGAGTGCTCGACCCAGGTCGCGGTTTCTACATCTGGGGTGGGTACGCCAATCTTGGAAATTACCCCCCGTTCCTAAAACGTCACGAGCTTTACTTCAGCCAAAGCATCGTTTGGGATAAACAGCATCCGGTTTTGACTCGCAAGGACTTCATGGGCGCGTTCGAGCTCGCGTTTTATGGATGGGCTGAAGGCGCAGCACACGTCTGGCTTGGCCCAAACAATGCGACGGATCTGTGGCATGTGAAAAAGGTCAATCCGCAGTCGATGGTCCATCTGACCGAGAAGCCCGTCGAGCTGGCAGTCCGTGCGATGCAGTACTCATCGCGACCAGGAGAGAACGTTCTGGATCTGTTTGGTGGTAGCGGATCGACATTGATCGCTGCCGAACAGACTGGTCGGCATGCGTTCCTGATGGAGCTCGACCCGCTCTACAGCGACGTCATCGTCGATCGGTACCAGCGGTTCACTGGCAAGCCGGCAATCCTAGAGCGGACGGGGACCTCCCCCATTCCGATGCGTGCGGCCGACGCGAAGTAGCGTCACATCTTGTGGCAATGCCACTGGCCGTCTTGGAAGACGTAGAGGTAGTTTGCATCGCAGTTGCGAGCGAACTCCATGAGCGACCGATGGTCGCAAACATGCTTTGGGGGTCTAGCCCGAGTCAAGTACTCGGGTCCCCCAGTGCTAGAGGTCAAACATCGCAGCTCTCCCCCGGCGACCAGTGCCGCGACATTCTCGATGGAGGTAAATCGTTGATTGAGAATCACTCCAGCATGTTCCGGGTAGCCATCGAAGTGCAGGTAGGTTGCTTGGAAGCTCCCGTCACCTTGTGCGTATGCGATCGTTGCTCGTGTTGCCA
>VGZN01001031.1 GCA_016872635.1 Planctomycetota bacterium
TGCGGTCAAGGTGGTGAAGCATACCCGTAGCAATGCCATCGTGCTGGTCAAGAATCGTCAACTCATTGGGTCCGGAACAGGCCAAACTTCCAGAATTGACGCTATGAGGCAGGCCGCTCACAAGGCCAGAACCTTTGACTTCGATGTCCAAGGGGCCATTATGGCCAGCGACGCCTTCTTTCCCTTTGCGGACAGCGTCGAAGTGGCCTGGCAAGAGGGTATCCGTGCCGTCATCCAACCTGGAGGCTCTGTTAAGGATCAGGACAGCATCGATTTCTGCGATCGAAACGACATGTGCATGGTCATGACAGGGGTTAGACATTTCAAGCATTAGTCCGCTCAAGTGAGTTTGGTCTCCTCTGCCCTAAGAAGGCCCCCCTAGCTTGCCATTTTTCAAAAAAAATCTTTAATCGCGCTTTTACCTTTAGTTTCGCTTTCTTATTCTTTTAACGTTCACCTATAGACTTGCATGGGACTCTTTGATTTATTTACCCAAGAAATTGCCATTGACCTTGGCACCGCCAATACCCTGATTATCCATCGGGACACCATCGTTGTGGATGAACCGTCCATCGTTGCCATGGATCGAAATACCGGCAAAGTCATTGCAATCGGTAAGAAGGCCCAGCAGATGCATGGCAAAACCCACGAGAACATCAAGACCATTCGTCCCCTTAGAGACGGAGTCATAGCTGACTTTCATGCCGCTGAACATATGATTCGAGGGATGATTGCCATGATCAATCCTACCAAGAGATTCTTTGCCCCCTCATTGCGCATGGTTGTGTGCATTCCCTCTGGCATCACGGAAGTCGAAAAGCGCGCGGTGCGGGATTCCGCTGAGCATGCCGGCGCCAAAGAAGTTTACCTCATTCATGAGCCTATGGCGGCCGCGATTGGTATCGGCATTGATGTTGAAGAACCCAAAGGGAACATGATCATCGATATCGGTGGCGGTACCTCGGAGATTGCCGTGATTGCCTTGGCAGGAATCGTTTGCGATGAATCCATTCGTGTTGCAGGTGACCAATTCACCGCCGACGTCCTGGAGTATGTCCGTCGTCAACACAACATGTTGGTTGGTGAGCGAACCGCGGAATTAATCAAAATCAATATTGGTTCGGCCTTAACCACCTTGGAAGATCCACCACCCCCCATGCCCGTGAGTGGACGAGATTTGATGACCGGT
>VGZN01001032.1 GCA_016872635.1 Planctomycetota bacterium
TGCCAGTTGCAGGGTGCAATACCGGTTGTTCAACGAACCAGCGGTAAATTGAGACGCTCGGTACATCACCCGGGACCAAAAGGTAGCAACGGCGATAATTTTGAGAAGCGGGAGTTCTCCTGCGTAAAGATGGAATGGTATCAAGTGGGATGATGAACGGGTAATGCGTGTTTCGAGGTACTGTTCGATGTTTTTCAACTTGAGAATGGATTTGTCTGCGATGGAAATCGTTTTTGTATCGAAGTTGAGATGCAAACCACACCAAACGACTGATTGTTGCGCTGTAGCAGTAAAATCGGATAAGGAGATTTGTCGTTCGCGTGCAATGTGGTCCATTGCGGTGATAGCTGCTGTGATCGATGCTTCATCGCCCATAAAGAGGATGTTGTCCACATGGACGTGATAGCGTAAGTGCGGTGTGTGTTTCTCGGTGGCTAGGATTTCTTGTGCCATGTTACTCGCTCGACTGGCCAGTTCTTGACAGACGATCTGCATCACTTCCGCCGAGGAACAATACCCCATTGGAAGGCGGGTCCACGTGTAACGTTTTCCTCGGTGTTCGAAGACGAATGCGTACGATGCTTGCTCTGATATTCCGATCTGAAAGAAGGAGCATCGAAGGTCAAAGACAGCAGCGTATTCGTGCTGATGTATTTCGTTGACCACGTCGAGAATATCCGTTTGGATGGATGTGTTATGGTCCCACTGATAACCTTCTGCGATGTCTGCTTGATTGTTAGCCCAGATAGGCCAACATATTACACGATTCCGGAGCTTGTGTGGTTCAGGGACGAGAAAGCAAACGCTGTTTGTGGCTGCCCCTGCTGGAGCTTCTCGAATAAGTTTGGCTGCTAGCAGCATTCGAATTGTTTTGCGATCGATGTGCGAGCGGCGAGAGTCAGTGCTGCAATTGCGAGGTTGTTCCAAAGCTGTTTTGCCCGCTCGCTCCATGATATCGGTAAGATGCTGCAAACGGTTGCGTGCGGAGGTGCTGTGTAGGACAGTTCGGAAATCAAATGTGGAGATGTTAGGGCAGTACGCGGGCCATTCAGGGTGTGCTTGCGGTTCGCCCATGCGGACTGGGCCTCTGTGCTTGCCTTCCAGGATGCGGATTAGGTATGGGGGCAGGTCAGATGCGTCGGTTTGAAGATCCTGGTCCAAATTAGGTGTGCTGCGCGGAAGACCTGT
>VGZN01001033.1 GCA_016872635.1 Planctomycetota bacterium
CGTGCGCTATGGGCTCGCCGCGATTGGGATAACGACCCAAGACGGCAAACAAGGCACTACATGGCAAATCAATCGAGCCTGATGCCTTCCACACCCTGGTAACGACCATAGCACCGCAAAGCGCCTGGTCTAAGGAATCGCCGAATGAAACAGGTTTACTTTGCGTTATCCGTCATTGGACTAGTCGCTCCAATGGTCTGTTTCGGAATTCATTTCACACAGCGCCCTGAATCTGCATGGGCTGAATTTTTTGCTGCCCCTTTTGCAACTTGGGTGATCTCAGGTTTTTCTTGGGATCTAATGATCACAGCGACCGCCGCGACAATCTGGATGGGGAACGAATCCAAGCGGTTGAAAATGCCTGGCTTCCTATTTCATTTCGCCGCGATCTTCTTGGTAGGGATTTGCTTTGCCCTGCCCACGTTCCTGTATCGCCGCGAGTTCTATCGCAGCAATTCATCCAACGCATCGTAGTTACTGTTGCTCGCGTAACACCAGCGACGGACGCAAATTTTTCGGGGATGGGTTACACTGAGCGGGTCCTGCGTTGATGTGCGCTTCGCGCGTGCCTCCCTACGTTACTACCGTTGCCCGTCCTAGCTTCACCTGTTGCCATGTTGCATTTCAAACAGAGCGGTCGTTATTTCGCCGAGACTGCGTCGAGTATTCGACATCAAACTTCGGGCTTTCTCGCATCGGTCTTTCTTGCATCAGGCTTACTTGCATCGGTTGCTCCTCAAATCGGGACGGCCCAAGAAACCGTTCTTGGGGTCACACCCCGTTTCCACCTCGATGCAAGCCAATTAAACCAACTTCGCGAGAAATCGGGATTGGCGATCCTCAAAGACGGAGATCCCGTTGACAAATGGCTCGATGCAACCGAGAGCCATGCCGACTTTATCTCCGTGTCGAGCGAAGGTCGGCCAAGGCTTATTAGCGGTGACGGATACAGCAGCATTCGATTTGATGGAGTCGATGATGCCATGCGATTCACTTGGCCGATGGCTGCCATGACCAAAGGTTCCATTTGGATCGTCGTAGCTCCGCATGCGAACCCAGGTGACTTCAGGGGATTGTTCGCTACGAATGCACCCAATGAACGTGATTACACCTCGGGAATCAATTTCGATTTAGGTCCTGGGCCGACGCTTCGATGGGATATGTTCAACGTGGAGGGACGAGGCTTC
>VGZN01001034.1 GCA_016872635.1 Planctomycetota bacterium
CCTTCAAGACAAAACTCGCTGTGATCGCGCCGGTGAATTGACTGATGATGTACGGAATCACAAGCCTTTTATCCATCCGTCCAGCCACAAGGAAGCCCAAGGTCACCGCTGGATTCAAATGGCAACCGGAGATATCACCGATAGCGTAGATCATCGCCAATACAATCCAACCAAACGTCAATGCAATCCCAACATGGGTAATCGAATGATCGCATATGTCGTTGATGACAATGGCACCCGTACCAGCAAAGATCAACGCAAAGGTTCCGAAGACTTCCGCCGCGAATCCTCCCGATCCATTCTTAATAAACTCATGAACAACATCCTCTACCAACAATCCTACGGTCACGCCCATTAACCTCTTCCATCAAGCAAAGTGCTTGGTCCATCAAGGAGCGTACGCATAGATCGACGACCCGGTAATAAATACTGTTACCATCTCTCCGAGAAGCTACGATCCCCAAGTCCGCAAGCCGCTGGATTTGGTTGGAGACCGCTTGCGGCTTCATCCCAATGGTCTTAGCCAAATCAGTCACGCACAACTCATCAGACCGTATTAGTGCATGCAAGATACGCAATCGAGTATCATTCGCCAAAACTTTAAATACGGCTGCCAATCCACCTGCCTGGATCGGAGAAAGCAATTTGCGATCTTCGATTTTATGCTTTGGCTTACAACTCATTTCCAAGAACCTTTTCCCATCCATCTCCGAACAAAATAATCGCCCGCACCAAAGAGACGCCTAACTCGCGGCAAGCTTCAGCAGTTGCTCACTTCCCGAAGGGTCCGTGGGCAGAAATGGCACCAACGCCAATCTACTGGATACCTTCCGTACTCGATCGATGTGCTCAACCTCTGAAGCAGCCCTCGCTACCAGCAATGGGTCGCTCGGAGCCGCTGCGGCAAACGATGAGTTGATCACCCATGCCCAAGGCTCAACGCCCGCCCGCCTCAAATCGCTCTGGAGCGATTCCGCTTCGAGCACTGGTGTTGTCTCCGGCAACGTCACGATCAGCATCTTCGTTTGCTGAGGATCTTGCAAACGCATCATGGGTGTGACTACATGCCCACTGACCTGCTGATGGCGAACCACTTCGCGGTGGTATGCACCCGTCGCATCGAGCAAGAGCAAAGTATGCCCGGTTGGCGCTGTATCAACCACCACAAAATTCTTCCTTGAT
>VGZN01001035.1 GCA_016872635.1 Planctomycetota bacterium
CACGACGCCAATCCCGTATCGAACCACAAGCGATCGAGCGCGGAAAAGACCTCTATGCAAAGATTGGTTGCTCGGTCTGTCACGGGAACGTAGACGGCACGAAGGTCACAGCGACCAGTGTGCCCCTTCCCGATCTCACCAAGAAATATTCCTTCGACGGTTTGGCTTTGTTCCTGAAACAACCTCATACCGTCCGGCCTGGAAATCGAATGCCAGGAATGCATCTTAACGACAATGAGGTCAAGGATTTGGCCAGTTATCTGCTCCCAAGCGTCGATCCATCCGATGTCCGACCGAATACTACCTACCAGCTATTCTACGGAGGCTGGCAAAAAATCCCTGACTTTGAAGAGATGAAACCCGAAGCAACAAGAACCTGCGAAGGACTTGATCTGACCGTGTCTGGCCGAGGTGGCAACTACGGGATCCGTTTTGAATCCTACATCGCTATCGATCAAGCCGGTAAATATAGATTCCACCTTCGATCCGACGACGGTAGCAAACTCTATGTCGACGGAAAGCTTGTCGTGGATGTCGACGGCATTCACCCACCTCAATCAGGTTCCGGCGAGGTCGAATTGCAACCGGGATCGCACCAAGTCCGCGTCGATTTCATCCAAGGTGGCGGTGGTGCGGAACTCGATCTGGAACTAGAAAGCTCCACTGTCGTACGCCAAACAATCGACGCATGGTTGATGATTAAACCCAACCAACCCAAATCCACCGAAGGCACCAACACGCCCGACGCGAAATGGATCGAGACCGGTAAGAAGTTGTTCCAGTCGGTTGGCTGCGTTCAATGCCACAAAATGAAGGATACGGATTTGGCTACATCCCAAATGGCGAAAGCTCCGTCCTTCGACCAAGCCAAAATCGATTCGGGTTGCCTAGCGAGCCAACCCAAGATTGGTCTCCCCGATTACAAATTGACGGTATTCCAGAAAGAGGCAATCTCAGCGGCTCTAACGACCGCCTCTCCCGAATCGCTTTCTCCTGCAGTTCACTCGAAGTACTTGATCACCAAATTGAATTGCATCGCATGCCATCAACGCGACGATTGGGGTGGCCCCGAATCCGACAAGCTCGACCTGTTCTCGTCGACGATCCCAGAGATGGGTGATGAAGGCCGATTACCACCTCGATTGACGGGCGTGGCGGATAAACTCAATGATAACTACCTCA
>VGZN01001036.1 GCA_016872635.1 Planctomycetota bacterium
GCTCTTGCCTGGCTTTCTCGCCGCGCCGCTCCGCGACCGCATCCAGGTATTCAATCCGAGTGCGCCTGGAGCGCTTCTTTTTGAGCACCCAGACGGCCTCGCAGTAGCGCCGGTAATCATCGCTATAGCTGCCGACCACGCGCCCGTCAGAGAGCTTAATAAGCCGGCTGCCGGGGTGAATATGGCCACAGCCATAGCAACGTAGTCGTTCATCATCGGCCATCCATCAAACGGCCCTCTTGGAGTCTTGACAATAGGGTTTGGAATGCGACCGCTGCCACGGCAGAAACCTGTCCATTTCCAATCGCTTTAAGTCTGTCCAACCTACTGGCCACCCCATCATCCATTCCGAAAAACTCGCTGGCAAATGATTTCCAGTCATCAAACGATATGCACTTGTCAGCTTTGCTCCAAACTCTGTGCCGGTTGTTTGACTTATCCTGACAAACCGTCTGTTTTTGTAATGAATTCCGTTTGTTTGGCCCGTCATCCAATCTGAAGCTACGGGCGTTGGCAACCACCCAAATTCTTTCCCTTCGATGGTATGCCCCCACATTGTCCGCTCCCAACACTCCCCATTCCGCATCGAACCCCATTTGGGCCAGGTCTCCGAGAACAACTCCAAGCCCCCCAGAAGTGAGCATTGGTGAGTTTTCCACGAACACAAATTGAGGTCGTACTTCGCTAATGATCCGTGCCATTTCTTTCCACATTCCGCTTCGTTCTCCATCGAGTCCGTCACCGTTTTGATTGGCTTTGCTGATGTCCTGACAGGGAAAGCCGCCCGATACAACGTCAACAATTCCTCGCCACGGTCGTCCGTCAAAGGTTTGTACGTCATCCCAAATTGGAAAAGGCGGGAGAAGTCCGTCATTTTGTCTGGCAACAAGTACGCTAGCTGGGTAGGGTTCCCATTCGACGGCGCAGACTGTTCGCCATCCGAGGAGATGTCCCCCAAGTATTCCTCCACCAGCACCCGCGAAAAGAGCCAACTCATTCAATTGCACCCTCGCTGCGCAAACGCAACAAAACTAGGATCTCAGCCCAACTAAGTGGCGTTTCACCGATATCTGGCGCCCTTATTCCCCACGGGTTACCTATCCAATCTTTCATTTTTTTCTCACCTTGAATCCAAAGCAGCCATTCACTTGGCCGCTGGTGGGTTTGTCAAAGT
>VGZN01001037.1 GCA_016872635.1 Planctomycetota bacterium
CGAGACTCGAGGGGTTCAGTGTTCCCGTCGCGGGAGTCTGTGTCACCACAGTGGTTGCCGTTTTGATCGTCTCCCCGAGAAAAAGGGCCGCAACCTCCTTGGCCGGGAGGGCTCGATCAAACAGCCGGAGATCGTCGATGGCACCCTGAAAACCTTGCACCCCTGAACGGCCCACGCCGAAAGACAGGTCCTGCTTCAAGGAGCTCTTCCCGAACTCGAAAGCCTTTGGTCCCAACCCCCAGTTCCAGGCTTTGGCAAAGGTCCGACTGTCGATCAATTTTCCATCCAGATAGAAACTGACCTTGTTGGCCTCGTCGATGGTGACGCACATCAGATACCACTGGTTGGCCTTCAAACCCTGTTCGATATCCACCGAATCCTGAGGCGCTCCCGATTGATCGTAGGTCACCAAGCGAAACCGACGTTGATCCGCCAATTCCAGTGCAAAGGTTCCACCAGATCCCTCCACGGTTTGTCGGAAGATTGTTGCTGCACCAAGCACATCGAATCGAATCCAAGTCACGATACTGGATGACCGATTGGCATGGGCTGCACTCACGTTGGGAATCACCCATGGCGCAGTGGGTGCGATCGCAGCGGCGGCACGAACGCGATCATAGCGATCCTCTTGGAAACTTATCCCAGGGGATGCCCCGGGATTCGCCGTGAGACCCAGTTGCGTGGAATCCAACCGATTACCCTCGGCCCGCCACCACCCGATCATGGCGTCCTTCCGGGGAGCCCGCTGCTTGTCGAAATTGTAGAATCCGTCCTGCAGATTGTTCAGTTCCAAGTCCCGAAGGGCGGCCAATTCTTCGTCGGTCAATTGCCGATCATACACCCTCAAGTCATCCAAGGATCCATAGAAGGTGCCTTGCACGGGGATCGGGGCAGAACCGAAGACAATACTTCCGCCGGTTGTTGGGAAGATGGGGCTTGAATAACTCCGCTTTCCAACCAAACCGCCGTCCAACCAAAGCGATACCTCATTCTGCGCGCTAACCGTCAGAGCTACATGATGCCAGTCACCCACCGATGGCGTGCGATCCGTGGCCCACGATGGCCCACTCAGTTGGGAGTCGAGCGTCAAACGTCCGGACTCATCGGTCCACAGCGTGGTGGTTTTCCCGGACCCATCGCAGGACAACAGCCGATTGACCCGGTTGGCATAA
>VGZN01001038.1 GCA_016872635.1 Planctomycetota bacterium
ACATAAAACGTGCGCGGGTCCTTGTGCTTGACGCGACGGCGGGAGATCGAGAGTTTCTCGACGACGAAGTATCATACTGCTCTCGAACCGATCCCACAACGCGTCTCGCGCGGGATCGCTCGCGGCTGGAAACTACTCCGAAAGCTCCAGATCGGGAATCGAGTCGAGGATGGCCGGCAACGCCGACTCGAGCATGTCCAGCACGAACTCAAACCCTTGTTCCGGCCCCCGGTAGGGGTCTGGAACGTCGCGAGGCCAGGAATTGTCCAGGAACTCGCTGAGCAAACGAACGTTCCCCGATTCCTGCCGGGAAATCAAATGGATTTCCCGATAGTTTTCCCGGTCCATGGCGACCACCAGATCGTTTTCCCGGATCATGCGGTCGGTCAACTGCTTGGATCGCGAAAGAAGCTGATAACCGCGGGCTTGAGCGGCCCGCTGCATCAACGGATCGGCGGGCTTGCCGATTTGGTAATTCGAGGTACCGGCGGAATCGACGGCCACCCGCTCGGACCATCCCCTTCGCTCGATCAGCGTCTGAGCGATCCCCTCCGCTGCCGGCGAGCGACAGATATTGCCCAGACAGACAAACAAAATGCGTTTCACGAGGCTAAGCCTCCGGTGCAACCGGTTGTTCGGATTCGAGGAGTCCTCATGATTGCACCGCCAAGTCGAACGCTAGCATTCGCGCGCGATGCAAAGAGGCCATGAATTTTCCCCAACTTACCAGCTTTTTCGCAAGATTGCAGTAGATTCAAGAAGGACAGTTGTGAAAATTATGAGCGTGGCGAAAGGGATGCATTGCCACCCCTGAGTCGACTGGGGTCCCGTCCTGGCTCGGAGAAAAGTGTTTGGGTCCGTTTGGAGTATCGGCCATGGATTTCCGATTCAAAGTCAACGATTGGGTGGTCTACACCCGTGAAAAGTATAGTCTCTCTCCCGGTCCGCGGGCGAAGAACATCACGCCGGCCACGCACGGAGAAATGTACTCCTACGAAGTGGACAAGTACTGGGTCGTCAGCCAAGTTCATCCCGACAGCTTGATTTTGGAGACTCGCACGGGCAAGCAGCACCGAGTCGCTCGGGGTGATCGTCGGTTGAGGCATCCGTCCTGGTGGGAGCGGTTGTTTTACGCGGACCGTTTTCCGCGACGGGCGAGCACATCCCCGG
>VGZN01001039.1 GCA_016872635.1 Planctomycetota bacterium
GATCGCGTGCGGTTCTTCGCCGGTTCTTCCGAATTCGACCTCCTCGCGCCAATCGCCCGCTGATCGACGCCCTCGGGCGCCTCGGAAACGGGGCGCCCTTTTTCCACCCGAAAAACTCTCGACAATCCAACCCGCTTCGGTTTCTCTCTCCTACGTCAGCAACAACAACCTCAAAACCAACGACCAACATGAATCAAAAACAACTCATCCGTCTCCTGTCCGGTAAAATGATTGTTTACGTCGGGCAGCAAGACGGCTTCCCGCTCCTTGTGCTAAATGACGGAACGAAGGTGCTGATTTCTTCCGACGACGAAATGAACGGAGCCGGTTCAATTATTGAAGTCTGATGTTCTCGAAACCAATCGCGACGCCTTTCGACTTCCTTTCCCTCGGCGCAGGAGTGCAATCAAGCACTCTTGCGCTCATGGCGGCTCGCGGCGAAGTTGATCCAAAGCCGACCGCCGCAATCTTTGCCGATACGCAAGCCGAGCCCGAAACTGTCTACAAATG
Organism: Planctomycetota bacterium; assembly: GCA_016872635.1. GTDB lineage: Bacteria > Planctomycetota > Planctomycetia > Pirellulales > Pirellulaceae > JBKCUI01. Next base: position 511 of record VGZN01001039.1, read on the forward strand.
GCTCGATTGGCTTGAGTCAGAAATTAGTCGAAGTCCTCGGCCATTTCCAATTTTCCGCGTAACGCATGGATCTCTAACTGAAGAAAGTTTACGCATACGACAGCGAACAAAAACCAACGGGTCGGCATATGTTCAGTCCTTGATCCCAGCGTTCATCAAAAACCCAGACGGCACTCGCGGAATTTTGCGGCGCTCTTGCACTTATGATTACAAGGTTATGAGAATCCTTAAAGAGCAGCGAAAGCTAGCTGGCATCAAGCGCGGTCAAAAAGAAGTGACGGTAACTTCGTGGATTGGAATCTCATTCGATGAAATCCAAAGAATGAAGCCGAGCCGTGATCCTTGGGTTCAACATCGGTGGCCGTTAATTGAATTGGAAATGACGCGCAGAGATTGTCTTACTTGGATGGAAAAAAAGGGCTATCCAAAGCCACCGCGCTCGGCGTGCGTTTATTGCCCATTCCATTCAGATCACGAATGGAAACGGCTTCGCGATGACGAACCGCATGAATTTCAACGTGCTGTTGAGTTCGAGAGAAAGCTACAGGTGGTACAGCGCAAAACGGGAAACTTTAAAGGAATCCCATTTCTTCACGATTCGCTGGTGCCATTAGATCAAGTGAGATTTCAAAAACATGATCCGAGGCAGACCGATTT
>VGZN01001040.1 GCA_016872635.1 Planctomycetota bacterium
GGGCGAGCTCATCGTTTGGGAAACGCTTGGCGAACGCCTCGCTCCATCGCTGAGCTTCGGCATGATCGCCAGCTTGCAGAGCTGCGAAGGCAGCATTGTATGTCGCGCGCGGTCCAACCGGAGAATCTGGTGCTTCGACGGCGATTTGCTCGTACAGTTTGCGGGCCTCGGCCTTCCCTTCGGTGGTTGCAAACAATCCGTCCGCGAGATCCATCCGGAGCGAAGTCACCATCCCCAACGTGGACGGTGGCATCGCTTTCGGATCCCACTTCGACGCCCACTGCAAAGCCTCTCGGGCGATCGGGATCGCATCCTTGGGTCGATTTTGCAGCATCGCGATTTGGCAGAGCCAGTGCGATGCTTCGACCGCTCGATCGTCTTTCGCGACGAGCAAGCGATCCAAAGCGCGCGAAGCTTCGTCGTATTTCTTGTCTCGCATCAAAGTTTGCCCGATCGCCAAACCAGCCTTAGCTGCATAGGGGGAATTGGGAAAGCGTTCCGCGAGCTGCTGGTAGACATCCGAAGATTGGGAAAATTGCCCCGACTTCGCGAGGGCAAACGCGTAGCGATAGAGGACGTAATCCGCGACCGCCAACTGCTGAAGATCGGGGCGTTCCACCACCGACTTAAACCGTGCGACCGCTTTCTCGATCTGATCGGTTTGCAGCGCGAGTTCGGCGAGTCGTACCATCGCATTGGTTGCCAGGCTGTGATTCGAGTAAGCTGCGAGGAAATTTTCGTAAGTCTCAATCGCGAGCTTGCGCTGTGCCGCTTCCTCGTAAGACAGTCCGAGCGAGAACATGGCATCGGGGCGAAGCGTTGACTGCGCCATGTTTCGGTTTTGAATCAATTGGTTGTAAAAGCTGATCGCGAGTTCGCTTTTGCCGAGCCTCGCCTCAGCTTCGCCCGCATAGAACAAGGCTTTGTCAGCCGAAGGACTGTCGGAGTACTTCTCGAGGAAAGCCGAAAAGACTTTGACACATTCTCCCAGCATCTCGGCGTCTGCAGGCTCCTTCGCCACTCCGGTTTGAAACAGGGCCCAGCCCAAATGGATCAATGCCTCCTCGCGTTCCTTCAACGTGGGATCCTTCAGTGCCAAGCGAAAGGCATCGATGGCCTTTCCATACTCCGGAGGTTCTTTCTCCTGATAGCAAACACCGAGGAAGT
>VGZN01001041.1 GCA_016872635.1 Planctomycetota bacterium
ATTCATGCTTATGCAAGCTGTCTCGCCCAAGACGGCAGCAATCGCTCTCGCTTCGGCAAAGAGTGAATTGTCACAGCCACTTCCCGTCATTTTGATGTTGATCGTCGCTCTTGCCATCCTCCTGTTCGTGTTCCTGCCGTTCCATACCTTCGGCGAAGATATCAAACTGCTAAAAGATTGTGGGATAACGCTGATTCTGATTGCGGCGACGTTTCAAGCCGTCTGGTCGGCGAGTACTTCCGTCAATGAGGAAATTGAAGGACGCACGGCATTGACCCTTCTCAGCAAGCCGATACATCGTCGGTCGTTCATCATTGGAAAGATGCTCGGTGTGTTCTGGGTGGTGCTTTTCATGTTTGTGGTGCTTGGTTCGATCGAATTGCTAGCGGTAGCCTATAAGCCGATCTACGACGCTCGAGAGTCTTCACTCGAACAGCCTAACTGGCAGCAATGCCATGTCGAAATGATGCAAACGATCCCTGGGCTTGCCATGGCTTTCTTCCAAGCCGTTGTGATCGGGGCGATTTCAGTGGCTCTCGGGACGAGGCTTCCTCTAGTCGCGAACTTTACCATCTGTTTCGCGATTTACTTGCTTGGGCATCTGACCCCAACGATCGTCGCGTCAGCCGAAGGTGGTTTGCCACTGGTTGAGTTTTTCTCTCAGTTGATATCGGCCATCGTTCCCAACCTGAATCTGTTCTCGATGGAAGGGGCCATCGATGCCGATGTTTCCATTCCCTGGACGATCATTTCGGCGGTCTTGGTCTACACCACGCTGTACTTTATACTTGCCACCTTACTAGGGTTATTGCTCTTCGAAGATCGCGACTTGGCGTAATGAAGCAATTGGTGGTTTGCTACCCAACGGAGCCGAGGCACTTGGATCTGATCCAAAAGGCGGCTCCGCAGTGCTCGATTATTGAAGCGACTCAGGATTCGATCCCCGAGCGAATATTCGAGGCGGACATCTTCGTAGGCCACGCCAAAGTTCCGGTCGATTGGGATTCCGTGGTTCGGCAAGGCCGATTGAAGTTCATTCAGTCATCCGCCGCTGGACTGGACCATTGCTTGTCACCATCCGTCATTGCGTCCCCAATTGTTGTATGCAGTGCATCGGGGGTTTTTGCTGATCAAGTTGCCGAGCAAACGCTTGCGCTCCTATT
>VGZN01001042.1 GCA_016872635.1 Planctomycetota bacterium
AAGAGCGCTTCGATATATGAATCTCCGACAATTCCCAGGTTCGCTGCATCCGGCGGTGCAGTTTGGGGCTCGACGCAAACGCCATCTTGATCTTGGTCGTAAACGACCCAATATGGGGCATCGCACTCGATTGAAATTTGTAGGGCATCCTCCCAATACACACGAGGAACTCCTCGAACCTCGGTAAATGCATCATCCCAAGGCCCCGAAGTGGGAATAACAAGCTTTCCAGTAGGGAGATAATCGGGCCCGCGCTCAAACATCTTTCCTGGGGCAAAATCAATCTCAACGGAGCTTCCTCTTTCTAATTCGCGCGGAAACCAAGGATGGAATCCCATCCAAAATGGAAGTTCACAGCTTCCAGCTTCATATTCAAGCGACCAGCGAAGAGCGTTATCCAAGATCTCAAAACGTTGCTCTAGCCGTGCGCCTCGATAGGGATCAGGAAATTCAATACCGAAGTAACCGCTACCGAGCTCTTCCCAAGGATTGGTGAGAGTAAATCCATGAATTGCATGAGGTGGCGCCAAATTCGTTGGTAATTGAAAACCCGTGCCTGAAGAGCCCTTTATCAAGCCATCCCTTACGCGTCCTGCCCACGGAGCCATCGCATACCAACCCCAAGTCAAAGTTTGGCCGCGAAACGGAACCGCGCACTCCATCCCGCGAAAATTTATGGATGAAATTCGCGCCCCTTGATCAATATCAATTGCTAGTGAGATTTCACCACCATCAAGATTATGAAGAATACTCATGAACGCTCCAGTTCTTCTCGGGTTGGTGGTTTAGCTCCAGCACGTGTACAAGTTATCGCTGCCGCCTTCGCGGCGCGATTTAGTACCTCAAATAGCCGTTCGCTCACTAAATTCTTTAAACCATATTTAACTAAACCTTCAACAAGAACAGCGCCGACTGTATCTCCCGCTCCTACCGTATCCACCACATCTACGACCACACCCGGAACAGATACAAGACCACTTTGGGTGTATCCATCAATTCCATTTGCCCCCCGGGTTACAACGACCAACTTTGCGCCAAATTCGAAGAAGTGATCAACGCCCTCGTAACCAAGCCAAGCCAAATCCTCGTCCGAGAGTTTTACGACCGCAGCGATTTTTGTCCATTTTTCAATCGCATCTCGATATTTCTTTCGATCAGGAA
>VGZN01001043.1 GCA_016872635.1 Planctomycetota bacterium
CGCTGCGCTCACTTCATGTCGCTAGCAAACAACCGTGCTTATCCTCTATCCAATTCTGAATGTCAGATCAAGTCCTAACTATTGCAGATGAATCTTATCGCGGTTGGTCCGTCATCTGCTCGCTTTCGCGTTTCGAAGGTTTGTCGTTGATTCGGATTCTTTAGTTAGCTTCGCAAGGCCGAGTTCACTCCGAAACCACATACGGCGGTATGATCCATTTTGATCCATCCCAAAACTTTTTGTGTAGATCCATCCCGTGTTCCTGAAACCATTTCGTAATTGGTTTGCGCCACGGCGTATCTTCACCGTCTTGCACAAAAGCAGTGATCGAACTTGATTTCTTGGACAAATCAGGCGTTGCCCCTTTATCTAGAAGGTAGAGCACTGTCCCCACCGCCTCGGGACCACAATCAGATGCATTGCCTAGTGGCGAGTAGTCGGCGTTATTATCGATCATAATCGAATCGGTCAACGAGGCGCCTGCATCGATAAGTATCGGTACTAAATGAAACTGACTGCTCTGCATCGCAACATACATTGGTCTCCGTGGACGCTCGACTCTATCGCCAGGCCACATCAGATTAGGATCACCATTATGCTTTAGTACTTCTTCTAGCCAAAATGAGTCTGCAACCGCACAAACGCGATGGATGATCGGAAGACCGGACTGATCGCGACTATGGGGGTCGGCACCCAGTTGAAGCAAAAGTGAAAAAGCTTCTTTATTCGTTGCCTCAATCGCGACTTCCAACGGATTACTCCCGAAGATGTTGCGAAATTGCCTTATTGATTTCTCATGCTTCCTAATCGATGAAATATCACCGCTTCGAATGCTTCGATTCAAGGAGGCGATTGAGATCCTGTTGGATACGACGTAAATTGCCGACACCAATAGCGCAGTCGCGAGTAAGGCAACGATTAAATTACGTCGATAGTACACGCTGAAGCCCCGCCTTGACAAATTGCATCTTATGAAGCTCGAACAAACTTCGTCCTGTAGATGCAGGAAGATTGTAACGAATGCCATTGCCATTTGGCATGACGTAACCGGAAACACTTGATGCATCCTGGAGTGTCGACAGGAATTCACCTTTCACGCGGAACGCATTCACAAGGTAATTAATGCCGATGAGTGAAGCTCCGTATCTTCCAACAGTAT
>VGZN01001044.1 GCA_016872635.1 Planctomycetota bacterium
GAACAGAGGCGATTCGCCAAAGGATCCTCAATGAGACATCGGAATACTATTCGCAATTGATTCGGTATTCCCAGGAGGATTCGGCTCTCGCACGCCAATCGGCTCATGCCGCGCATCGGCTGGCGGTGATCTCCCAGCGGTTGGGCAATATCGAAGCCGCCGGAATCGCGTACCGCGATGCCTTGGAGCGTTGGACCCGATTTCGACCGATCAACAAGATGGCCCCCTTAGATGCAATCGATATGGCAGCTTGCCATCGGGACTTCGCTGTTCTGCAAAGCAAGCTCGGAGACCATCAGTCAGCCCGTAAACACTTCGATTCCTCCCTGTCCATGCTCGAATCGATCGGAGACGACAAGGAATACAACCTGCATCGTCTCGTCGAGCTTGCCAAGACACGATCGGAACTCAGTGCGTTCTTCGCAAAGATCGACAACAAAAAGTCCGCCATTGCGATGTTGAGGCAATCGGTGGAGGAACTCGAACATTCGCTCGGTTGCGATTCCAGCACACTTCGCATCGAACGGATTGGGCAGATAACCATTGCGTTGAATAATCATGCTTCGATCGTTCTCGATCAGGATCCGATCCAAGCGGCATTGCTGCTCCGTCGAGCGGCCACTATGCAGCTCGATCTGGATTCGGAGAATGAATTTCGACTCAACGATCGCATGCTGGGGGCGATCCTGCACAGCAATCTTGGGATAGCGGAGCGAAAGCTCGGTCACGCCATCGTCGCGGAAGGGCAATTCCAGCAAGCGATCGATGCGTTGGACGCCGTTCTGAAAAAGCATCCCGATTACGTCAAAGCGCATGTGGAACTCGCCGCATGCTACAACAATTGGGCCCAGCTTCATTTGGACAATCGAGATCCTGACCGGGCAAAGTCCTGCTTTGAGGAAGCAAAATCGCTTCTCACTGTCGCCCAGTCGCGATTTCCCATGCAACCGGAAATCCCCCGCTTTCTCCAGATCATTCAAAAAAATATCATGATTTTGAACGGTGAAGAAATGAATGCGAGAATCGACGACGGCAAGAGCAAGACGATGTTCGTCTTCGAGGGTGAAGATAGTCGATATAGGCAATGACAAAGACCGACATCATGAAGCGTACGAAGAGACAACGTTGGATGCATCGAGCGAGATTGGAGTGCTTTG
>VGZN01001045.1 GCA_016872635.1 Planctomycetota bacterium
AATCCGATTTTTCTATTCCTACGATGCAACTCACTATCGAAACATCGCGGCTACCAATTCGGTACGTCCCTCCACCCGGCGCTCACGCTGAGGGCTCCGATGATTTCGCTCACGCTTGGGGTTTCGATGGACGATCATCCCGATGTCGATTTTCCGCACGCACTGTGTCGTATGTACGGGTTCCAATACGTAACTCTTCAGGCAACGGTGAATCCTCTGCAATGCTCACGCAATGCACCGACGGAATACCATCCGTGACTTTCAACCGGTATTCCAAATGCGATTCCGGACATATTCCCTTCCCGGACGCGTCAAAATTCAACGGATGCCCATGCCGACTCATCCACCCCGATAATCTTGCTGGAACTCCCTTCACCATGCCATAGTCGGGTACATCGTCCGTAACAACCGCACCGGCTGCTACGAAACAATACCGACCTAAGTCCACCCCGCAAACAATCGTCGCGTTCGCACCGATCGTTGCACCGCGACGAATCACTGTCTTCTCATAAATATTCCGACGGACCACTTGGCTCCGCGGGTTGGTGACATTGGTCAAAACACACGATGGCCCCAGGAACACATCGTCATGCACTTCGGTTCCAGCATAGATCGATACGTTGTTTTGCACCTTGACATTACGCCCCAGTGTCACGCCCGGCGCAACAAATACGTTTTGGCCAAGATTGCAATCTGCTCCCAATGTCGCTCCGGAACTGATGTGACTGAAATGCCAAATCTTGCATCCCTTTCCAATCGTTGCACCTTCGTCAACGATCGCACTCGGATGCGCGAAATAATCGGCAGCAGGATGTGCGACTATATCCGCAGCACTCACAGACTTACCCGCAGCATCGAGACTCGCCTGAGCCATCGCCAGCACCCTGAGAACCTGCAAACCTTCTTTGCCATCTGTTCGAGGCTGCCTGCGGTGCGAGCAACTCTCGAGAAAATGGGCGCACTCGTTGCGAAGCGGTTCGGATGTGACGACCTGAACGGGCTCGCCAACTACTTTTCCCGCCGTAGGGACGATTCCATCCTGCCACGCGATTTGATGCCGATACATCACGAGCTTCTTATCCCAGTCCAACGTATCGTCGAACACCACCATTCCATGGGACCCGACAACAGTCAGCTTTTGCTCCTTGAACGGAT
>VGZN01001046.1 GCA_016872635.1 Planctomycetota bacterium
TGATGGGTAAAGGCAGTGGTTCCTTGGACCGCGTGGTTGTACACATTGACATTTCTTTTCCATGGCAATAAAGACTCGCCTAGAAAATCCGCAAAGCTCGCGCTGCAATTGTTGGTGTATTTGCAATCTCCTGAACCGGGGGAGGCGTCCGTGACGAGCCGGCATCGATGATCAGAAAAGTCGCAGTTTTGAAGAGCAGGGCACGTCTCGCATCCATCGCAAGTGTTTTTACCGGAAGCCCCGGTGCGCAACGTGGAGCAATGATAGCCCGCCGTGATGGAATCCCCAATGACTAAAATATTGATCGTGTCACTGGTTGGTCCTGGTGAAGGATCGCACGCTTCATGACAAGCCTCTATCGAAGTAAATTTGCACGGACTTGTTGGCGGGAAACGATAGTTTTTAAAAAACGTGGAATACTTGGCAAGCAATGACGCGTCGCGTTGGGGAGCTACGGCGAACCCATTGGGCGCGGAACAACCGTCGGAAGAGACATCCGCTCCACCGATTAGATATTCATCGTACACAAGATCCCAAAACAGGTCGCCCTGGATAAGTTTCGTGTCCAACAGCCGGGAGAGGTTGGGTAGGAAAGACTCGACATTGGCATACGTCGCCGGGTGTTCTCCAAAAAGAATGGCCTTTTTTGCATCACGGATCGATTGATAATTTTGTTGCAAGTGGGCGTCAAACGGATCCTTGTCAGTGAATTGAGTCCCCTGCTCGTTGACACAAAAATACCAATGAAAACTTATAATGTCGATACCATCGATGTTCCATGGACACCGTTCGCTTTGGACGGGTGGATCGAGTTGGCACCAATTGGCACCTGTCATCAGCATATGGTTCGTGTCGTGGGATCGAATGACGTTCTTCACCGCGATCATCCACTCCCCGGTCGGGGTGTGACAGGTGGTTTTGGGGACGTTCAGGACGGGCTGGGAGGCGTCGTACGAGCATGAAATGCTCGAATCGTTCGAACAAAGCCCTCCCTGTGTGGTGTAATGATCCCCTAATTCATTCCCGAACTCGAGACAAAAAATCGTGGGGTCCTCTTTGATTTTGATGCCCGTGTCCCCAATCTCGTGATTCAGGTAGGTTTCTAAAAACTGGGCATACTGCTGGAACGTCTGGCTCTTGGGGTCATAAAAGT
>VGZN01001047.1 GCA_016872635.1 Planctomycetota bacterium
CTCACGAATAAATACTTCGCTCGAGACTGTCTTTCTGATCTCGTCTTCGTCACGACCCACGGCCTTGCAGTGAGTTTTCAAAATCTCACGCTTCGCGATGAACTCTTCCACTGAACTGCCAAAGTTTGAGACGTCTGCGAGTTGTGCCACAACGCGCAATGTGAGCTGCTCTCCACCGCCACCGATCCAAATTGGTGGATGCGGGTCCTGCAACGGCTTCGGATCACAGTTGGCTCGACTCAGTGAGTAGTACTTGCCATCAAATGTGGTTTCAGGCTTTGTCCACATCGACCGAACAATCTCGACCGTCTCTTTCAACATTCCGATGCGGTCAGATGGTTTCGCAAACTCAAATCCGTAACCGCGGTATTCGTTTTCATACCACCCGGCACCGATGCCCCAATCAAGTCGGCCACCGGACATCACATCGATGTTCGAGGTGATCTTTGCTAGGAGCCCAGGATTGCGGTAACTGTTGCATCCCACCATTTGTCCAAGACGAATCGTGGATGTTCTTTGACTGATTGCAGCCATCGTTGTCCAACACTCAAACACTGCTTCTTTTGATGGCTTGGGAACATTGTGGAAGTGGTCATACACCCACAACGAGTCATACCCAAGCACTTCGATGCGTTGTGCAATATCAACTGCGGTCTTCCACTTCGCTTCTGCACCCTCGATAGATGACAGTTCCATTTTCCACCCTTGCGGAATGAACATGCCAAAGATGGGTGCGTGATGCGATGTGGTCATTGCATACCTCCGATGTCTGCAACCTACAGGCGGTTACAGCGGGAGATCGCCTGTTGCGCGCTTTGTTGTGCCAGTGTCTGAGTACGACGCGATCGTACGCTGAGCGATACGCATCTGATGAATCTCATCGGCACCGTCAGCAAAACGACTCCATCGCGCTTGCTGCATCATGCTCGCGAGCGGTGTATCGGTGCTGTACCCGAGAGCGCCGTGTACTTGCATCGCGCGATCCACGATGCGCCACAAACTGTTAGCGACGAAATGTTTCGCCATTGACACTTCACTGACGAAGTCCATCTTGTTTTCGATCTTGTATGCGGCATGAAGAATCATCAATTTGCTCTGATAGATCTCCATTGCTGAGTCGGCGATCATCCACTGAATGCCTTGCTTCTCCGCG
>VGZN01001048.1 GCA_016872635.1 Planctomycetota bacterium
TAGATAGCCAAACACTCTTAAAATGGCTAAACGAACAATACGGGCCAAACCAGTCGGAAGACAGTCGACTCGATGCTCGCATCGCAGGATACGAACTTGCCGCATAAATGCAACTTTCCGCTCCAGAAGCCTTCGATCTTCGAACGGAAACCGAAGAGTGCCAACGTGATTATGGCCTCGAACAACCTGCAACCGAGGACTTCGGATGCCGCTGCTTGCTCGCACGCCGACTCATCGAACGCGGAGTCCGCTTCGTGCAACTGTGGAGTGGTCCCCAAGGAGCAACAAACAACTGGGACAATCATGGCAACATCCAAACGGAACTCCCACCGATGGCTTTAAGTGTCGACCTGCCAATCGCGGCACTCCTCCGCGACCTCAAAACGCGAGGACTCGACCAAGATACGCTTGTGATCTGGACAACAGAGTTCGGTCGCACCCCTTTTGCACAAGGGAGCCTCGGACGAGACCACAATGGCGGTAGCTTTGTTTCTTGGCTGTGGGGAGCAGGCGTCAAAGCGGGTACTGCATACGGTAAAAGTGATGATTGGGGCTACCCTGCTGTCGAGAATAAGACATGGTGTTACGACCTTCATGCGACCATCCTCCAATTGCTAGGTATCGACCACAACCGTCTTGTCGATCGCCATAACGGAATCGACCGGCGACTGACCGATGTCCATGGTCAAGTCATTCATGAAATCCTCAAATAGCCCTACCTGATCTTTCTCACTGACGTCCGCGATCTGTGTTCCACTCGCTCGATTTCTTTGCAACTAAGCTCAGGAAACACGCATCGAGTTCTCTCCTTCACCTTCTCGAAAACAAAGCGTTTCATCAATCTATTTCGTTTTGCGGTGGAAATTCTCCCTCCGACAACTCCAGGCCGGAATCCAATCCCACCCTACTTCCGGCGATATCTACGACAAGCAAAATGACTCCATTCCATCGCGTGCGAGTGGCACGATGTTTGCGTACTGAAGCCCATTAGCAAGCCCACTCTCCCTGGAAATACTTGCTTGAGCGACCGTGTGCACTAAAAGGGAGATTCTACGGGACATGATTGGTTATCTAATCGATATGGATGGTGTTATCTATCGTGGCAATGAACTAATTGACGGTGCAGATCGATTCATCGCTGCCCTTCGCG
>VGZN01001049.1 GCA_016872635.1 Planctomycetota bacterium
GGTCCCGAGAATTGGGATCGCATCGACCTGGATGAAGCTGTCTGGGCTCGGTACAAAAATCCCTGGCAGTCCTGCTTCGATCAGTTTTCGGACAATTCCATCGGGTGGCTGATCCAACTGTGAGTAAAGGACGATAAGACGTTCGCCTTTCTTCTCGTCTGGTACCCCGCAGACGGCGATGGTGGTGGTGTCCTCATTGCCTCCGACGATCTTTGCGATCTCTTCCTCGACCTGGATGTGGGGTACCATCTCTCCGCCGATCTTCGAGAAACGACTTTCGCGGCCAGTGATGTAGATAAATCCATCTTTGTCGACATGCCCAACGTCGCCGGACGCGTACCATTCTCCGTGCATGACCTTGGCGGTAAGCTCGGGTTGCTTCAAGTAACCTGGCATCACATTTGGGCCAGCGAATTGCAGCATACCGTCTTCATTCGGGCCGAGTACATGCCCATCGTCGAGCGATACCGAACGGGCTCGAATTCCCGGCAACGGTCGTCCCACAGAACCTTCACGCAGGCCCTGCTTTTCCTCAGGCGTTCGCGCTCTCTTTGGCGGAAAATTGACCGAGACGACCGGACTGAGCTCCGTCGTTCCATACCCTTCTGTCGGACGGACGCCGAACCGAGCTTCAAACGCTTCGGCAAGCGGAATCGGCATCTTTTCGGCCCCGACGATCACCACTTCCACCGACTTGAATTGCTCCGGTTCGATCCGTTTCAAGAACGATCGCAGGAAGGTGGGGGTTCCTAAAACGACCGTGCATTTGGTCTGCTCGATGAGTTTGCCGATTTGCTTGGGTTCGAGGGGGTTGAAATGGTACGCGGCCGAAGATGGCAAACCCATCGCTCCCCACAGCGTCACCGTGTAACCGAACGAATGGAAGAAGGGAAGAATCCCCAGGAAGCAATCGTCATCGTGGACGTTGATAATCGTATTGAACCCCTGAACATTTGAAGCGACGTTCAGCATCGTCAGTGGCACGCCTTTCGGAATCCCGGTAGAACCCGACGTGAAGATGACCGTGATGCGATCATCCGGTTTGACAGAGTTTAGTTTGAACTTGGAAGCCAACATGGAAATCGGCATCCATTTGGCTTGAACAAACGCGGCCAGTTTGTCCGCCACGATCGCTTTGTACTTGAGGT
>VGZN01001050.1 GCA_016872635.1 Planctomycetota bacterium
ATTGCGTCGGTTCAGGCAGAGCCAACTTCGCCCACGTTGACAGGTGCAGTCCCTGCATCGGCTCCAATCGCTGTTACAGGTGATATCACGGGACAGATGAATTGGACTCTCGATCCGCAGCGTGTTATTTGGAAACTGGTATCGGATGGTAAGAATATTCGCGCAACCCAAGGTTCGCCTGCACGCCCCACCACGCAATTGGTAAGTACTGGAGCTGGTACCATTGCTCCAGACGCAGTCCTCTGGGACGAACCGCAAGTTCGTCTCAGTGTCGATGGTGAATACAACATGGCCAACGGCAATGTAAGCTTACCTCAATTGATGTTGCAAACCGAGTGGTTGGCTTATGGTGGTCAAGCGACCATCAAGAATGAAAAGGCTGGTGTTGAGTTCGATTCGAAGGGTGAGGTTACATACGACGCAGCAAGTGTTGCGCAACGTCTCAAACCGTATACCGGTGGGATGGTAGCGATTGAAGGCCAGCGAACACAACCTTTGGAGGTTTCCTGGAAGTCGAGCAAGTCCAACCAATGGGCAGATTCCCTGCAAGCTCGGTCGAGCATAGGCTGGGATCGAGCCAACGTTGTGGGGATTGAAATTGGCGGTACCGATATTCCGATTACTATCGAGAACGGAAAATTTGCTTCTCAAGCATCGTTCCCGGTATCTCAAGGAACACTGCGATGGAATTTGGATGGCGATCTCGCGGCGACTCCAATGGTCATTCGCCAAGCTCCCGAACGAGTTATCGAGAACGTCGCGATCACGCGACAAATGTGCCAAGGTTGGCTCAAGTACGTAGCACCGTTGTTAGCAGATGTTACGAGCGTTCAAGGAAATCTGAGTCTCGATATCGATCGCGCTGAGATAATGCCTACTGCGTTGGAACGTCAAACGTTGGTTGGTAAACTTCATGTTCATGGTGCGAATGTTGGGCCAGGACCATTGGCCGACCAATTGCTCGCCTTGGTGCAACAGATTCGGAACCTGCGCCGTGGCGCGGGTGCAGCGGACGGTGGAGGTCAACCCACCAGCTGGTTGCAACTACCGGAGCAGAATATCGGATTCGCGGTTGAACAAGGCCGAGTGGCGCACCGCGATATGCAGATCCAAGCGGGCGATGTGATTATTACAACCTCGGGTTC
>VGZN01001051.1 GCA_016872635.1 Planctomycetota bacterium
CCGGCAGTTCAGCAAACTCCGAGTGATCGTGTGGTTTCCTCCCAAGCAATTGGCGCGTTGCAGATGTTTTGTTTTTGACCCTGCGGAGGTTTTCGAATGAGCCGATTCGAATGGGCCCTGCAGAGTCGAAGGACGAAGTCAGATGCATGCAACGGGTGCTATGCAAAGCTCGGGCAATCTAAAATATAGGTCCCGAGAAAAATCCAAAAAGCACTACAGACCAGGCGTTCCAGGTTCAACCTCGCGCTTGGTCTTTTTGTTTTTCAAACGTAGTTGTTTTCGCAACATGGTATCGCGCCGAGCGACTTGCGTCGTTCTGCTTTTGCGGACATGTTTGTCATTGGAGAATGTTCACGCTACCCCGTCGTTGCTGGAGTTTGCCTGGAGTATGCAGGGTAGGCTACGGAACGCGATCATGTGGCTCGCAAGCTTGCTTCAAGGATCTCCCGAATACGGGCCGAGGCCAATCCATCCCCATAGGGATTTCGGATCGAGGAACGCCGTTTGTATTCCACGGCGTCTGATAGCAAGCGATTTGCTTCGATAACAATCGTATCTGGACTGGTGCCAACCAGCACACAGGTGCCTGCTTCGACACCTTCGGGGCGTTCTGTTTTTTCCCTCATGACCAAGACAGGCTTACCTAAACTCGGAGCTTCTTCTTGAACGCCCCCAGAGTCCGAGAGGATGATCGAACTGTGCATCATGAGGAAAAGGAACGACTCGTAGTCAACGGGAGGGATTAAAAAGACATTGTCGAGTCCCATGAGTTCGCGTGTTACGGGTGCTTGCACGTTGGGGTTCAAGTGGACTGGGAAAATGAAAGGGATCTTTGGATAGAGCGAAGCGAGTTGTGAAATCGCTGAGCATATGTTCTTCATGCCATACCCAAAATTTTCGCGGCGGTGACCGGTAATCAGAACCAATCCGGCTTGTGGTAATGACGAGGAAGATACGGACAGGTGGAACGTGGAAAATCGCTCAGGGAGCCCCATTCCTTTGAAGCGGGACATACCTGTTTTAGGCGATGCCAGGATCTTGTCACGCATCCAGAAAAGCGAATCAACGACGGTATTTCCTGTGATGAAAATCGAACGATCGGCGATGTTTTCTCGGAGGAGGTTTTGTTGAGTTGTTGCGG
>VGZN01001052.1 GCA_016872635.1 Planctomycetota bacterium
AGAAGCTATCTCTCGATAAAGGTTGAGATACTGATCTGCTATTACTCCGGGTTTGAATCGCTGAACGTTTACAAAGCCAGCAGCGATCAATTGCTCGCGATAGACTTGGTCTTCGATCACTCGAAGTACCCCACTTCGGATCGATTGGACGGACTTCGGGTCAACTAGACAAGCTGCCCCCCCCGAAACATCGGGCATAGACGCTGCCTGACTGGTTACAACGACACGTCCTGTAGCCTGCGCCTCGAGAATCGGCATCCCAAATCCTTCGTAGGTAGACGGAAAGAGAAGTGCGTCGCAACTGCAGTAACACTCGACTACTTCGTCGATCGTCAAATCATGTTTAAATTTGTATCCGATCGCGATGGAATCAAGTAACGCAAGATCCTCGAACGAAGGCAAACCGATGATCAACAGTTCGCAGGGTATGTCTTTCAATGCCATTGCAATCCGAGAAATGTTCTTATTCTTTGCTGTCCCCACAACCAGAAACCTGGGCTTGGCGGAGTTGAACAAACGCTCCTGCCTGACGAATCTCTCCGAAATAGCTACAGGTATGACCCTGATCTTATTCGCATCGCATTGTGTTAAACGGACGATTTCCTGCTTCGAAAACTCCGAAATGGTCGTGATATTTTGCATACGAGACACGGGCCAATCCAACCATAGTTTCTTGAGAATTGCTCGATGAAGCGGCTTTGCATGGGCAAGAAAACCGCAATCCAACACCGTCAACACTGACTTGCGAGGATCAAGAAACATCGCAGCATAATTGATATCACCCGTGACATGAACGATGCCTCGTTGACACCACCATGCATGTAACATAATACAGATGCGTCTTAAAATGCCATTGCTAAGAAATGGAGACAACACCAATTCGATCGCTAATTTGTCAGCACACCGATCCCGGATATCCTGAAAAATATACTCAAGGCTAAAATTCGCGTGGGCTCGTCGCTTCCTCTGGTAATGCTGTACTCGCATCATAAGCCTTTAGGCAGACGCTCCATCCTGGCGAGCCTTGCCATCTTCCTTGCATACCGACGTCGTTGAAAAAGGTCTAGCGTTTTGAAGGTACTCGCGGTCAATAGAATCGCGATCCAACCCAGAATAATCCCCCCCCATAACAAGGAAAT
>VGZN01001053.1 GCA_016872635.1 Planctomycetota bacterium
TCGCATCCGAGCATCCGGTCGCCGTAGCGACGCACTCGGTATTTGATACCATTGTTTCCGCCCGGAGCGATCTTCCACTCGAAACGCAGTGTGAAATCTCCGTACTCGCGACGGGTCACGATGTGCCCGGTCCGTTCGGGCGTTTTCCTCAAGTGGACGATTCCGTCTTTTCGTTCCCACGCCTCAGGGACGACATCTCCATCGACCGTCATCCAACCGTCCCAGGAGTCGGACGACCACGCGAGATCCTGTCCGATCAGACACTCACCTTGAGCGATCGATGAAATGGGGACGCGACACGCTATCATCGCGGAACCGACATGTACCAGAAATCCTCGTCTCGACGGGCCCCCCGAGCGGTTGCGTTGTCTTCTCATCGTCTATTCTACCCGTTGTGGGTTCGAGGGAACGTTGACTTTTCTTGCGGGTCCGTTCCTCGCGGACCGAAGGACTGCGTTCATCATTCTACCACGCCGGAAAATTATCGCTTGCACCAGGATTCAGGACCAGCGAACAAGTCACGGAGCGAGTAAACTAGGGGCTCTGTTGCATTTCGGACATGGTAGAGCATAGTGGTCCCCATGAAGAGATTTCGTTTTTTCCATTTGGTTTTTCTCCTGATATCGCCTGCACACGTGGCGTCGGGGCAAACCGTGCAGTTGCCTACGGCTGGGTCGTTCCAATTGTCGACCTCGATGTCCGTTCCCGATTCCGGATCTACGTCGCTGGGTTCGATGGCGATGGGGCGAGCGGGGAATACTCAACGGGGACCGATGGGCATGAGTTCGTCAGGAGGGTCGGCTGTAGGTGCCAGCGGTGGATCCGTTCATGCCACCGTGATCGATTTGGATGAACTCGATTCGATGATCCGAGCACAATCTGGAAAGATTTCCACGGAGCCCGATCTGCTTTCGCGCGACCCTCGCGAGAAAGATCGGAAGCGGGCTGCCCCGCGAGGACGCCTCGATTCTCCCGACTACGATTATTTGATTGCGTTGAGCCGCTATGACGCGTCGGTCGAGCGGGGGGATCCCGATGCGGTAAAGTATTACCTCGGGATGGCCGAACGAGCGAGAAATCGGGGAGCATGGTCCGCAGTCGAGCTTTACTACAAAAATGCTTGGAGGAATCTTGCAC
>VGZN01001054.1 GCA_016872635.1 Planctomycetota bacterium
CTCTACATATCGATCAAAATCGGGGAAGCCACCCCTTGAGATAGTCTGCCATGGAAAGACCAGAACAAAAAATGCGTAACCGATAGAAAATAAAGCGGTCAGCAGCGTCTTTCTGGATAACAGGGTTGACGAAGCTAGGGTCATTTATTTATATTGCTAAGGGTTCTTAAGGTTTCGGCCACCATCACGTCATTTGTAAACCGGCTGACGATCGAAGCGCGCGTCGCATCCCGAAGGTCCGGCCCAACTCGTTTCAATATCTGACGAAATCCTTCGCACAGCACATTGGGCATGGCCGGGGGAACAACACTCCCGGTATTGTCCACGATCAATGTCGAATCGCCCACGTTTGTCACCACGCACGGCACGCCGGACGCCATCGCCTCAGCAATGGCATTCGAAAACCCTTCGCCGTCAGAAGAAGAAGAGGCAATATCCAGAGCATTGTATACCGCCGGCATATCACTGCGAGCTTCGGCCCAAATTAATCGCTCATCCAAGCCCAATGCACTCGCTTGTCGGTGTAGTTCTTCTCTGTATGGCTTAGCGCCTTCCCCCACACAGACGATCCGAACATCCGTCCGCTCTTGGATCAACATCGCCGCCGCGCGAAGGAATGTTTGGTGATCTTTTATGGGGTCCAGGCGAGCGACCAATCCGATCAGTATCTCGCTCTCGGCAACACCCCATTCTGATCGTATACGCTCACGCGCTGCAGCGTCAGGTTTAAAATATTCGGTATCAATCCCGTTGGGGATTACGGTCATTTTCCACTTAGGAAAGCCATGTAAGGCGGCATATTCCAATCCCGCACGAGAATTGCAAATGATCAAATCAGCAAATCGGGAAAGCCAGCACTCAATGCGATAAACCAAGCGCATCAGCCAGCTATAGCGATCAAGATTTACGTTGGATGCACGTACTCCCCACACGACCTTGGTTTTTGAAAAAATAGGTTTAAGAAACGCAGTTAGTATATTTGCCGGGCCCAAAAAACCATAGATCACACCTGGCTTTAGTTTCCAAACGCCGCGCACCGCTCGCACGAAGAAAAAAAATAAGTCCCAGCGACCAGACTTGCGCAAATTAAAAACGGGGACACCGCTTTCGTGAAGTTCCCTCTCCATTGCTCCATT
>VGZN01001055.1 GCA_016872635.1 Planctomycetota bacterium
AAAAAGAACTGCTTCGTTCTGAGCAACATGGGGAAAATTCTCGACGCCCTCACGCGAGGACTTGATCTGGAAATCCTGCGACGAGGTTATGGCGAAGAAGGTCGCAACGTCACAGTCAGTTTCCAGTGCCAATCGCCTGTCTTGGGAGCTGTGCTCCCCAACAATTCTCCAGGGGTGCACACGCTATGGCTTCCGGCGGTTCCGCTTCAAGTCGGATTGGTTCTTAAGCCAGGGTCACAAGAGCCTTGGACTCCCTACCGAATGATTAGCGCCTTTATTGCCGCCGGCATCCCTGCCGAAGCGTTCTGCATGTATCCAGGCGGGCATGACGTCGGTGGAACGATCATGAGCAAATGCGACAAGAGTATGATCTTCGGCAGTGCTCAGACCGTTCAACAGTATTCGGGCAATCCACGAGTCCAAGCTCACGGGCCTGGCTTTTCGAAGATTCTTCTAGGCGACGACGTTGTCGATCATTGGGAAGATTACTTAGACCTGATGGTGGAAAGTGTTGCCAGCAACTCGGGTCGAGGTTGCATCAACTGCTCGGGTATTTGGGCATCTCGGCATACCCGGGAAATAGCAGAAGCTCTAGCTGTCCGCATCGGTCCTATCGATGCCCTCTCCCCTACGGACGAAAAGTCAGAATTGGCAGCGTTCACCAATCCGCAGATGGCCACAGGGACCTGGAGCATGATCCAACAGGACCTCAGTGAGTCGGGTGTTCAAGACATGACAGCCTCCTACGGACCCCGACTAATCGAACGAGAACGTTGTGCATATCTCCGTCCAATGGTGGTTCACGCCGATTCACCGGCTAGGGGGGTTGCAGCGAAGGAATACATGTTCCCGTTCGCCTCTGTGGTGAAATGCGAGCAGAAGGACATGATCAAGTCGATCGGGCAAACGCTGATCGGTACTGCGATCACGGCCGATGAGCGGTGGATCGATGAGCTTACCAATGCAGTAAACATCGATCGATTGAACCTCGGACCTGTGCCTACCAATCGGCTGAATTGGCTTCAACCACACGAAGGAAACCTTATCGATTTCCTATTCCGCTCTCGAGCCTATCAAATCGCCCCGCTCAAGACCCCGGTTGCCGCTTCGTGATCGGTCAGGGAGAAGCAACTAA
>VGZN01001056.1 GCA_016872635.1 Planctomycetota bacterium
ATCCTTACCGTTGGTCAACGGGATGAAACCCGGTTCCAAAGTGAATGAATCAGGTTCGGTTTCAATCAGGCCTTGGGTGGCCAAGATCGGTCGAATGGCTGCCGCCCACTTGGTGTATCCCGATGGGTTTGGATGCAGCAAATCTGGGAACTCTACCTCCTTTGCGTCCCCTTGTTCGTTGGCGAACAGTGTCCAGGTGTCAACCATCGTCACTTGAGGGAATCCTTTAGCAACTTCCGAGATCGACGTATTGATTGCCTGAATCTTGTCAGCCGGTCGTCGCTTCGACGCAGATGCAGGGAAGACACGGCAGAGTGCAACTGGTGTCTTCGGATTGTGCTTTTGGATGGCAGCGAGGATGAGTTTGATGTTCCCCGCTACGGTTGGAGCTTCGGCACCTTCCTCCAGGTCATTGGTCCCCATCAGCATGACAATGCCCTTTGGATTCAGGGCGAGAACATCATCGTTCAGCCGCACGAGCATCCCACGGGTGGTATCACCACTGATGCCGCGATTTGCGACTTTGAGTCCAGGGAAGCTATTTCCCATGTCGTCTCCCCAGCCTTGGGTGATTGAGTCACCTAGAAAGACGACTGCATTTTGATCTGCATCTGTCTTCGTGGCCCACAGCTTTCGCTTTTCGTTCCAGAGATTTCGGAACCAGTCATAGCGTCGTATCGGACCACTCCCAGGAAGTCCATCATCCGTCTCAGGGAGTGTGCGCGAGCTATCCGCCCGTTGGCCCCAAGACATCGGTGCAAGTTCGATGGTTGAAAAAAGGGTAACAAAACCGATAGCGACGCGTGCGGCGAGGATGTGGTGTTTCATGCCGAATACTTTGAACCATGAGTGGACGGCACGCAAGTCACCGGCTTGAGAAATATTTTCGCATCGTTGCAGGCCCACTTGTTGCAGGCCCACTTACTGAATCAGACGCGTTGAAATCGAAACGAGATGGAAAAAACCGTCTTGAACTGGGGGTTGCGAAGAGCACACTCATTCGCTGAGTAGTGGAATTGTCCACCGGATTGCCGTGTTGCTATCGTCAGATGCATTGTTCGGTGCAAAGAGGTATTTAATATTGAACATGGCCTGCAGCGACTTGATAAAGCTACTTGACTTATCGTTTTTCCAT
>VGZN01001057.1 GCA_016872635.1 Planctomycetota bacterium
ACGGTTTCAACCAAGACCGTATCGTAACCCGCAGCGAGGCAGAGGTCGATGGCTTCTTTGGTGGCGGAGTTCGTACCACCATGGGTAACCCCGGAAGGAGAGGGACGGATAAAGGCTTCATCGCGGGTAGACAAAACTTGCATCCTTGTTTTGTCACCGAGAATGCTGCCACCGCTCCGAGCAGAGGATGGATCAACGGCCAAAACCGCTACACGATGACCGCGATCGATTAATTGCCGGCCTAATTGGTCGATAAAGGTGCTTTTGCCAACACCCGGCGGCCCCGTAATGGCCATTGTCCATCGTGCAGGGAGCTGATTACCGGTGTTCTGATGAGGAATGCTTTGCAGATGTTTATCCACCCCAATCATCAACTCGGTGGCTGCCTTGCGATCTTCTGCCTTGCGACTTTCGACCAATGTTATGGCTCTGGCAAGGGCCAAACGCTCCCCGCGAATCAAAGCCTCCAACCGTTGATGCGTATCCATGCCCTAAATCGTTTTCATCGAATGCCTGTCCCTAACGAGAATCGGGCCTGTTCATCCATCCTTGCAGGATTTCAATGGCCGCCTCGGATAAACGTGTCCCAGGACCGAACACAGATTGGACACCGGCCCGCTTGAGGGATTCATAATCCTCCGGTGGAACGACACCACCCACGACCACCCGTATATGGTCGGCTTGAAGATGGTGCAAGGCTTGCATAAGGGCCGGAATCAACGTCAAATGTCCTGCAGCCAAGGAGGAAACACCCACCCAATGGACATCATTCTCGACGGCTTGCTTGGCGCATTCTTCCGGGGTTTGGAACAACGGCCCCAGGTCCACATCAAAACCCAAATCCGCAAATCCTGTAGCGATTATTTTGGCCCCACGGTCGTGACCATCTTGGCCCAGTTTGGCCACCAGGATTCGAGGCCTTCGACCTTGTTGGCTTTCAAAGGCCTCGACCGCCATACGCGCCGATTCAAACGAAGGATCGTTCATGATTTGACGGGCATAAACCCCTTGCAAAGTAAAAGGCTTGGCGGTATATCTGCCAAACGCTAACTCAAGAGCCGAGGAAATTTCACCCAAGGAAGCTCTTTGCAAAGCCGCTTCCACAGCCAATTCCATAAGGCCAAAGCCTTCGTTG
>VGZN01001058.1 GCA_016872635.1 Planctomycetota bacterium
GTTGTGGCTACCCAGAACCTTTTGTTCAGGAGAAAGAGCCAATGCTTATTGAAGCTTACGGATCGGGCGTTTGCACATCGGCAGCGGCCATCATTCCGGGGATAACTGTGTGAATGCCATGGTCCACATGAATGGAATATGTGGGCAGATCGCATCGGGGAACCGGATTTGAATACATAGATGATTTTGCAGCCAAGGCATCCCATGTGAGTTGGTCAATACGGTCGCGTGTTTTGCGGCCACGAACGGTGGCAAACTCAAACGGGCCGTAAATGTACGTATCGCCGTGTGTGAGATTGACCCAACATCGAACTGGACGTAATCTTAGGCGCAAGGCCCGGTTTTCTGAAGTATCGGAGGGAGTGATGAGATGTGCATCGAGATGGCCATATGAGATTCCATCACGCTCGCTATACTGAAGCCAGTACCGCTGATTCGTGGCATTGTAGCGCACATCAGAAGGGTGCAAGACATAGAATTCCACGAGAAATCGCCCATCTTGCAGGGCTGAAGGATATAGCGCAATTGAGTCTGTGAAAGCGACACGGACTAAGCGCCATTCGCGGCAAGACGATGTGCCGATTTTGTGTGCAATGAAAAACAGTTTATCACTGCACGCGATGATTTTGGGTGCGAGCTCAGCAATCGTAGGTGGTTTGGGTGTGTCGTCGGGTGGAGTTGGTGGTGATGGAGGTGGACCAGTGTACATGACAGTGGTGTGGACGGGAGGGTCGTCGGGAAGGATCTGACGCTTTTCGTCTTCATTCCGCCAGGGGTAAGGGTCCAGCTCGTCATTTAACTCCGAAAGAGTAGGCCAGCGAAAATCTTTGAAATCACCCACATCCAAGAAATTTTGGGAAGCCCGAAATGGGGCAGGGGGTTCAAAACCTTTCAGACCGGCTTCTTTGAATGGGTTTGCGCCGATTGGGCGATAAAGTTGGCCGTACCGCGTGTCGGCGCCATCTACTGGTTCGAAAGGGATTAATTCAGGGGGATAAGGTGTTAAGTCGGACGCATGCTTCTTCTCGGCTCGTTTGGGATGGAGGCAATGCTCCAATGAATACGATCCGCCATGAAGACTTGCGACAATTCGCCATGGTCCAGTGAATTTGTACTCCAGTTTTCCGACGCGCTC
>VGZN01001059.1 GCA_016872635.1 Planctomycetota bacterium
TGAACCGGATTTGCCAACATTGGGACGTGAAGGCCTGGGGAATTGTGAAGGCATCCGGTTGGTTGAACGTGGAGCAATACCTGCAGGCTTGCCATGCAGCATGGGCACTCAAGGGTTGCTTCGTCCAAGAGCCTTATTCGGAATCGACATCGAGCGATGTTCTAGGCGAGGGTCATTCCAAGATGATCGTGGATGCGCGTGGGTTTTACGCATGGAAGGAACAGGAATCATTGTCCGATATGCGCCCCGCCCAAGGCGAGCTGGTGGAATTCGAGCTGCAAGGATGGCCTCAAAACATATTATTCAAGAAGGAATTGTTTATTCAGCCGTTGGGAGGGCAACGCTTTCGAGCAGGTGCCACCTTTGAATGGAACCGACTGTCGCCCTTTCCTACCGAGGAAGGCAAGTCACGTTTGAATTCCGACTTGCAGAAAATGTTAGGACCATGGTGGCCCAAGGTCAAGAATTTGACGTACAAAGCCGGTATTCGTCCTTCTTCGCATGACCGTAGGCCTTACGTTGGCGCAGATCCGAAATCACCTAATCATTTTTTATTCAATGGTTTCGGAGCCAAAGGGGTACTCCTTGCCCCCATGATGGCGGAGGAATTGATTAATTTTATGATCCACCAACAACCCCTGCATCCGGAAGCTGCAGTAGGCCGGTGACCTAGTTATTCCAAGCAATGTTACGGATGGAGTAAATTCTTCAGGGCAGGGCTCAAATCCGGATATGAAAAGGTAAATCCTGCGTCCATTGTTTTCTGCGAGGAGGCTTTGACTCCGTTCAAGATGAGGTCGGCTCTTTCGCCCATGATCCAACGAAGGGGCCATGCGGGTACGGCCAGCCACAGGGGGCGATGAACGGTATTGGCTAGGCTGCGCATAAATTCCAGATGTCGGCGGGGCAAAGGAGCAACTGCATTGTAAATCCCCGGCGACCAATTGGGCGCGAATAAGGCATGGGCAATCAAGCGCACCATATCCTCCTCGTGGATCCAGGACATCCATTGACGGCCATTCCCCATGGATGCGCCGAGACCAAGGCGGGTCACGGGCAAGAGCGGTCCAAGCAGACCACCACGAGCGGAGAGCACCAGGCCAATACGCAAGGTGGTCAGGGGAGCAATGGC
>VGZN01001060.1 GCA_016872635.1 Planctomycetota bacterium
TTCTCCTTTTGTGACCATCGAAGAAGATGTGATCATTGGCGACCGTTGTTGGTTAGGGCCAGGGTGCACCATCATGAAAGGGGCTCGGATTGGAGATGCTGTGCAAATTTTTCCAGGAGCTGTCATTTCTGCCCCTCCACAGGACCTGAAATACCGTGGCGAACCCACCTTAACCCGGATCGGCGATCGCAGCGTTATCCGAGAATGTGTGACCATCAACCGAGGCACCACCGATCGCAACGAAACCGTTGTGGGTCGAGACTGCCTGCTCATGGCCTATACCCACGTTGCCCACGATTGCTTGCTGGGTGACCATGTCATTATGGCTAATTTGGCCACCTTGGCGGGGCATATTACCGTCCATAATTGGGCCATATTGGAGGGATTGGTTGCAGTGCAGCAGTTTCTAACCATCGGCGAACACAGCTTTGTAGGAGGTGGATCCCTAGTCCGCAAAGATGTTCCACCCTTTGTAAAATGCGCCAAGGACCCCCTATCTTTTGCCGGGGTCAACGTGATTGGACTCCGTCGCAGGGGTTTCAAAGAAGATGAGATTCGATTGATTGAAGACGTGTATCGCGTAATTTATGTTCGAGGCTATAACATTACCCGAGCTATTGAACAAGTCGAAGTGGATATCGCGCCTTCCAAACTTAGAGATCGAATTTTGCAATTCATTCGGCATTCCAGTGTAGGAGTGATTCGTGGAATGATTGAATAATACAGCATTCGTTTTTCATGCCTGTTTGTCAGCTTGAATCCATAGGCAAGCAATTCCGTGGTCAATGGCTCTTCCAAAATCTTAACACAAGAATTGAGCCGGGTACCGGCCTTGCCATCACCGGTCCCAACGGAAGCGGGAAATCGACCTTGTTGCTTTGCCTCGCCGAGCTGGTACGTCCTGACTTGGGACAGGTGCAATGGAGCGAACCACCCAAAGGCCGGCCTGCCCTGGCCGCTCCGAGCATGGAGCTTCCCGGTGAATTTACGTTGAGGGAATTGCTTGATTTCCATTTTGGTCTTAACCCTATCCTTGCAGGCTTCGATCCGTTCCTCGAACTTGAAGCATCGGGCCTTAGAGCCTCTTCATCGCTGCAAATTCGTCATTTCAGTTCTG
>VGZN01001061.1 GCA_016872635.1 Planctomycetota bacterium
ATTCGCGGGTGATC
The DNA here is from genome assembly GCA_016872635.1 of Planctomycetota bacterium. Classification (GTDB taxonomy): domain Bacteria; phylum Planctomycetota; class Planctomycetia; order Pirellulales; family Pirellulaceae; genus JBKCUI01. The sequence goes on from VGZN01001061.1 coordinate 15, forward strand.
ACGTGGTATGCGAGCACAGGATTCACCAACACCGGTACACGCACCTCGTGGCTGTCAGAGGAGGTTGCCGTTTCCTTCGCTACCTCGGTCGCCGTGTTGCCCTCGGGTTTCATCGAATGGGCGATGCAGGTGATCGTCAACGATTGATTGATCGCACGCTGCAGTGGGATCAAGTCATCGGGTTGGACAGCGATCGCCACTTCGTACTTGGGGACGTTTTGGATCCGCTTTCCCTGCGTCAAGGATGCGGATGTCGATGCTTCATTCCGGACATAGACCGGTTTGAGAACCATCGCCTTTTGGGCAAGTAGAAACGGCTCGCGCGGTTCATTTCCTTTTTCATCGTCGCCATCGTCGTCATCGTTTGGATCCAGCGCTGAACCGGGGCTCCGCATGCTCGCCATCAAGTCGATTTGGTCCCCTGCTTCCAGGGCGTGAACACCGGTCAGCTTCGTAGCATCCAGCGTCAGGGCTCTCATCCCCACCGGGGTCGCACCGGCAATTCCCTCCGGGGTCCCTTGAGGAAAGAAGGTCGATTCCTGGAAGCCTAACCCAGGCCTTTTGTCTCGCTTCACCACCCGACCGATAATCGCGCTCGGATTCATGATCGCGCCACCCAAAGTAAAGGTCTGGCTTTGACGCACTTCGGACTTGTCTTCAAGCAAAAAGACCACCTCATCCTGCACCCGTTTCACGCCGACAACCTTGCTGCTGGCGTGACTGCCGCTCGCGTTGATCCCAACGATCGACATTCCCACGACCGAGTCGGGAGGCAACCGTTGGAACATCAACCCTCCGGTGGCGGGATTGAGCAATTGAGATCGCTCGACGCGGGTGTACGCCGGAATCGGCAGAACATTGATCGGGATCCGTACCATGTACGGATCCTCCTTGCCGCGCGAAGCGAACGGGTTCAACGGAACACCTGCAAGCCACAGGGTTCCAACGATCCCTAAACTGATAAGCGAAAAGAAAGCCACTCCACCCAGCAACAGCCGAGGCAAAGATGATCGACGGGACGTGGTTCGGTAGTTTCTTGGAGGCATCGAATTTCGACCAACGTTTTGGATTCAAAGCATCCGTGCCAAGGGTGGCGTAGGCTT
>VGZN01001062.1 GCA_016872635.1 Planctomycetota bacterium
AGTCGGTGCGCGACGCGTTTTTACGAGCTACCGCTGACTTGCTGTAGTCTGGGTTGTTGGGTGATGTGGTGTTGTTGGAGTCCTTGGATGCCGATGGGTTTTGTGAAGCCGATGGATTTTGAACTGATAAGTTCAATTGTGGCTGGGGCATGGATTCCGCGATTCTGGAGTCTTGGTACTTGGTATCCTGAATGGAGCCTTGGACTTGATTGGGATCGAGTGAGGCTGACGAGGAACCGGAATCAAGGCTAGTGGAAGTCATGCCGCTAGCGGTCCCGTTGGAAAATGCATTTGCTCGGCTATTGGAGTTCGAAGCCACGCCATTGGGAGAACCGTAGGCTCCCCCAGTTCCTGAACTCGCCGTGGAGGTGCTACCTAGATTCGATCCTGAATTGCCTCCAGCGTTACCGGGGCCCCCAGCGTTGCTGGCGCTTCCAGAGCTGCCAGGTTGGCCTAAGCCAGATTGCAATTGTCCATTACCGATACTTTGCTGACTCGAAGTGATGCCGGAAGAGGTGTTGCCCCCCGGCATGCTTTGCAGAGCCGTCGGGGATTGGCCTTGGACGGATTCGTAGGAGCCGCTCAAGTTCGCGGTGCCAAGGGTGCCAGAACTCGCCACCCCCGAGGAGAGCGATGGAGCATTGTTCTGCAGTGATTTTTCGCCGAAAGGATTGCGACTCTGAGGTGTTGCAGCACCTCGACTTCCTTGTCCCGTCACACCTCCATCGCCCCTCGCGATAACTTGGCCCTGTTGCAATTCCTGCACCATTTTCCAACGATTTTTGTCCTCGGAAAACCGGCTGTCCGAAACCACTCCGCGGGATTGCTCGGAGCTGAGTTCATCACCCCAGTCGGTGCGATCGGAGCTCCCCGAGTTGCCGTTCGATGCATTTTCGAATAGAGAATCACCATCGTCGCTGTTCGCCATTTCTCGCGAGCGAACATATTGCCGGGGAAGCGAGGCCAAGAGTGCGTCTTGTCTGCGTTTGGCCATCTCTAAAGCGGACTTTAGGTCACTCGCGAGTTGCGGTACACCGGGTGGGAAGGTTAGTTCCATCTCTTCATCGATCAGCTCATATCCGAATTGATCATCCCATCCCGACATCGCCGCTCGCG
>VGZN01001063.1 GCA_016872635.1 Planctomycetota bacterium
ATCGCGAGAACGCGATCTGCACCGGCACGAGTGATCAGATTCGCGACGAGCTTTGCAGTAATCGGAACCCGACCTTCGTCTTTGCGGTCTTGTCGAGCATAGCCGTAGTAAGGAATTACGGCGGTGATCCGGGCTGCGCTGGCGCGCTTGCACGAATCGATCATGATCAGCAGCTCGAGCAAGTTGTCGTTCACCGGAGGGCAAGTGGGCTGAATGAGGTAGACGTCGCGGCCCCGGACATCTTCCTGGATTTTGCAGAAGTTCTCTCCGTCTGGGAATTTCCCGAGCTCAATCGAGCCGAGATCAAGATGAAGGAAGTCGCAAATATCTTTTGCCAATTGAGGATTGGCTCGACCACTAAAAATCTTCAATTCACGCATGCGTAACCCATCTCCTTCATTTTCGCCTCGACCAAGCCGAGTTCGTCGACCGTATTAATGCTCAGCGCTTCACAGGCCTTCAAGGTAGCGAGTGCATCGACACGCCTCCCCGACTTCAAAAGCAACGCTGGACAGTCGGTCAAATAATATTCTGATTGAGCATTTTCATTCTTCAAATGATCGAGGGCCCATAGAAGGCTTTCCCGATCGAATAAATACGTACTCATGTTCACTTCGCGAATCTCAAGTTGTTCCGGCGAAGCATCTTTTTGCTCCACGATCCTCTCGAATGCACCTGATGAAGCACGCACGATCCGCCCGAGCCCCACGGGGTTTTCTTTAACCAATGTCCCCAGGAGGCATGCGTACCCCCCCTTGTGGAATGCCGACTCAAGTTCTCGGAGCGAACTGGATTGGACCAAGGGTGAGTCTCCGGCAACGACAAGAACTGGACCGATTCCGGTTTTCAGATGTTCTTTCGCCATACGCACGGCGTGTCCCGTCCCAAGTTGTTCCTCTTGGATTGCGAATTCGACGCCACGTCGATTTGCCAATTCCGCCTTGACCAAGTCCGCGCGGTAGCCGACGACAACGATCATCCGCTGGATGCCAGTGCTTTCAAGGGCATCAAGGACCCAATGGATCATGGCTCGGCCGAGGACCGGGAATAGGACCTTGGGCAAGTCGCTTTTCATCCGCGTTCCTTTGCCGGCAGCAAGGACGATGGCCGTAG
>VGZN01001064.1 GCA_016872635.1 Planctomycetota bacterium
CCGCCGCGATCCTGAGAGCCCCATTACCGTCCACCAAATCGAGCGATGCCGCAACCATCTTTTTGCGTAGCTGGTGGTCGGTTAGAATTCGCCGCAACTCGGCACCAATCTCAGCAATCGCCGACGGCCCCCGCCAAAATACACACATCGCGGCGCCGAGAGACTCAAGTGCCTCGATCACCACACGTTGGTTATTTGCGACACCCACCACTAGCGCAGGCACTCCACAGCGACAACGCTCCCAAGTGGAGCCGCCACCGGCACCGATGTAAACGTCATGACGCTGATAGAAGTCAATCAGATCGGGAAGATCGATCGAAAGGGTGGCATTTAACGACCCCTCGCAAGCTCGTCGCAAACCGTCGAGATGGTCATTCGCGCTAGTGGATACAAGTTCTATTTCACCGTCGAACGCGGCGTCCGTCCGACAGATCCTCAGCAACTCGCCGCTCAAACCAATCGGGTCAGTACCACCCAGGAAGATACCGACACTACGGACCACGGCCGAAGGCTCTCGAGGTTTCACCGCCGCATAGTCCGAGGAAATCAATGCATAAGTCGGCCCAGAAAGAATTCGCGTGCCGGGCGTTGCAATGTCGCGGTACTTAACTTGGTAGTCTCGCGAGAGGTTGTGGTCTACAACTATGTCTGCCGCAAGGGGTCGGTCCGCAAGATCATCGATTACCAGCAGACGACAACCGAACTTCCGGCGAACTACGGAATGCCAACGGGCATCAATGCTGTAGCTATCGACGACCACCCAATCCGGAATTTCCGAGCCAATTGTATCGAAGAAAGCCTGCGACTCGTCCTCATGCTCAATCAGGACCCGACACTCCACTACCCCTTTCGCCTTGGACAAAAGCACAACAGGAAGTGCAGACGCGGATACCATGATCACTCGACAACCAAATACGGCCAACGCCTCCGCAAGGGACAAACATCGCGCCACATGCCCCAAGCCAATGCCACTGTTTGCGTCAGCGCGAATAATGACGATCACGTCATTCCCCCGACCGATCCGTCGCGGATTGCTCCGAAGATGATCTCGGCCCTTTGCCAATCATCCTCTGTGTCGATATCGACTACACGCCATTCAGGCAACACAATG
>VGZN01001065.1 GCA_016872635.1 Planctomycetota bacterium
ACGCGCACACGGAATGCGGTAACGGGATCGCTTGGCGGTTGGAACTTCGACGCGGAGTGTTGCGGCAAATCTTAGCTGCAGGATTCTCCAATGGTGCGAACGTCGTCCCCATCGGTCCCTTCGAATCGCTTTTGGTTCGCGAAGGGGAGCATGTTGTTCTCGTGGTGGAGCCCAGGGACGGGAATCATTCATGCGACTTAACAGCGATCGATTTAGAAATTGCTTCCTCTGAAGAAACGTGGAGTTTAACGCGCGATGTCTCGGGGGATATTCTCGCGGGCAATCCACATGCGGATTCCAAGGGGCGCGCCGATGTTTGGGAGTTTTTTGGGGAACCGGTAGCGCCCCCCAATCGAATCGGTGGTGCTGGTTCGGTCATCCCCACTGGCAGTTCTTTGGCATCGTGGCTCAACGAGCCGAACATAGAGAGTCGCAAAAACCTAGCTTCGCGAATTGAACAACTGGTGAAAAGTCGAGGCGAGGGGCTAAATGCCGATTCACCCGATGCGGTTTTAGTACGGCAGATCCTGTCGTCAAGCGGGCCTTTCTTTGCGGCGGCCATGTCGATGGCAGCTGCCAAGCCAGAGCCTGCGCAGTCCGACGCTAACGAACGCGCTGCATATGGTTTAAAGGCTGGGCTGTTTGGTCCCCAACCCAACGGAGTGGATCTTGCTGTGACTGATTACTTCGTAGCCTCACCTGGAACAATTGCTATCCGAGTGCCAGCGAGTTTGGCGGCCGATACGGAGTTGGTAACGACGGGAAGGCTGCACCCGGTTTTGGGCCGAAATGGAAGTGTTCAGTTCTCTCTCAGTGTTGACGCCCCTAAAGATGCTGCGAATATTCCAACGACTACGATTAAAAACCAAGATCCCAATTGGACGAATCCATCGAGACAAGTTTTGGTTGCCTCACCGATTGTTGTGATGCCCAATAGCGATTCCGAGGCTCGCATTCGCAAATCGTTTGCGAAGTTTCGAGACTTGTTCCCGATCGCTCTCTGTTACACCAAGATCGTACCGGTAGATGAAGTGGTCACATTGACCTTGTTCTATCGCGAGGACGACGTGTTGCAGCGACTGATGCTCTCCGAATCTGAAGTTGCCGCGT
>VGZN01001066.1 GCA_016872635.1 Planctomycetota bacterium
CGTACGTCAAGTGCCCCACACGAAAGATGCACCTGTTCCGCGCCGTCACGGAAATCGATTGTGTCCGACGAAAGGCGGAATGGGCAATGAGATGGATCCAGACGGATAACGAAACACCGGATAACCTCGGGAGGCGATTGTTTGCGTTTGGTATCGTCGAAGGGTTGTTTTTTAGTGGCAGTTTTTGTGCCATCTTTTGGTTGAAGGAACGAGGGCTCATGATCCAATCCCTGGGCAAGAGCAACGAATGGATCGCACGGGATGAGAGCCTGCACACCGCGTTTGCCGTCTTGTTGTACAAGTACGTCCAACACAAGGTGTCGGAAACCGAAGCCGTCGCGATGATGAAGGAGGCCGTGGAGATTGAAGAAGAATTTGTTTGTGAGAGCCTCCCGGTAACCCTCATCGGGATGAATGCTGATTTGATGAAGGAGTACATCCGTTTTGTGGCTGATCGTCTCTTGGTCCAGTTTGGGTACCCGAAGCAATACCATGCACAGAACCCGTTCCCCTTTATGGAAAAAATGTGCCTGGAAGGGAAAACCAACTTTTTTGAACAGCGCGTGACGGAGTACTCCCTTGCGAACAAACCCTTGGATGAGAGCAAATCGTTCAATTTCGACTCGCTCTCCAGTGATGTGTTCTGATCAGGTTGGTCAATTTTTTTTTCTTGTTGATGATAAAAAAAAAACTCACCCATATGCCACGAGATTGGGCACAAAAAATAAAACAGGCCGGCCAGATCACGGATTCGCAACAGCGTCTTCGGTATATTCAGCGTACCTTCCCGGCAGACGGTGTCGGATGGAATCTTCGCAACATTGCCATGATGCAATGGTTCAAGAGCCATCCGGTCCAGCAACGCCAGGCGCTCTTTTTCAAAATCACGCCCGTGAGTTTGCGTGGATCATTGATGGCGGAGCACGCGGGAAGCATCCGAAGCCCCAGGACCCGGAAGCGGTTCATCGAATCGATCGAGGATGAAGATTCGAGGAGCAGTGCCATGATGGAGTTTGCCACCACCCTCTCTGACGCGTCAGAGAGGCTCGCCTACCTTTTGACGATCCCGACCATGTATTACCGGGACGAGGGCATCGCAGAACTGGCCA
>VGZN01001067.1 GCA_016872635.1 Planctomycetota bacterium
CAGGCCCTCAGGTCCCGGCTGCGTTCCAGGAGCTGCAGCGTGTCCCTGGTGCCGACGCTACTCACCCGGATGCGTCCTGCGCCGTCCTGGGTCGCGTTGAGTCCCAGGCTCTCCTGCGCCAGCAGCCGCGTCATCAACACGATTCCCAGCGCCATCGCCCACGCCATGCCGGACCCGATCGTCGGTCGAAACCAGAGGTGGCCTGCGGACCCAGACTGTTCCCGTCGAACCATGCCGGGAAGGTACCGGTGGCCCCACGGACTTCGATCGGGAAATCACCTCAGGGAATCCAATCCTTCCCCACCGCAGTCCTCTGCCTAACAATCGGAACCGTCCGCTACGACACGGGCCGACCAATTTCACGACGCCGAAATCCCCATCCCCGGCAGCGGCCGCAATCGACTCCCCAACATCGCCCGGAGTTCTCGGGACTTAGGATCCAGGCAAGGGTCAGATGAACCGTCGGATACGGTTCAACAGTCGCAGACCCCAGATCCGCCCGAATGTCGGCAACGTCGAACAAATTTCCCGGTCCACCTGTTGGAGCATCTCCATCCGAGTCATTTGCACACCTCGTCCTTTTCGGCCCAAGACAATGCAGAATTCACATCCGAATGTCGGGAAAAAATTGACTTCTTTGAATGAAATCAACCCAAGTGAGTACAGGTCATGAATCATCAAACGGAATGAATTCGGAACAAAACACCATGCGTGGGAATCAATGTAGCAACCCGATTCCGACGCTTCCTTCATGACATTTTTGACTTCATCCAAATTTTTCTCAAATCGATACTCTCCCGTCGCATTGGCGCTCCACGAAATCACTCCCCCTCTCGAGGATGCATTCAATCGATCCTCTACGAGTGTGCCGATCGTATGGACCTTGTTCTTGCACAGATGGGCATCAATCACCTTGGAAATCCCGCTTATCGGACGAAAGTAATCGTAGCAATACCGCTTATCGGGAACAACCAACACCAAAACTCCATCATCTTTCAATATCGAATCACACTCGTTGAGGAAACCCACTAAATCGGGAGTGTGTTCCACAACATGGGATGCGACTACCCAATCGTAATGTTTTGGAAACCCGGTCAATTCCGCATA
>VGZN01001068.1 GCA_016872635.1 Planctomycetota bacterium
TCGAGGGCGATCCATTGCAACGCCCAATCCACCCGATCGCGAAGAGAACGGCCCCGCAGACCGTGATACCTTCCAAAACAGAGGAGATTTTCGCGTGCGGTCAAGTCGTGGTAGATCGCGAGATCTTGGGGAACCACCCCCAACTGATGGTTGGCTCCACCCTTGCCAAGATCGCGGCCAAAGATCTCGACCGAACCGGTGTCGGGTCGGACCCGTCCGCTGATGCACCGGATCAACGTTGTCTTGCCAGCCCCGTTGGGCCCCAAAAGTGCCACCCGCTCCCCGGGCCGGACGCGGAACGAGACCCCTTGCAGGGCTTTCCGGTCTCCGAACGCCTTGTGCAGGTTCTCCACCGACAACGCCAATTCCGGAGGATCGACCTGGTAACTGCCGGCCGCCGGAAAATGTTCGAGGGGATTCTTGGGGATTCGCAGTTGCCTCATAGCGGTCCTACTGTATCCCAGAACGGTGTTTTCCCACAATCCCGACTAGCGGCCCTCGGATTTGATCCTGGAAGCGTTCGGATTCCGCACTGGGGAAGGATATAATGAGATGGGTTCACTCTGAAGCATCCTTCGGGGCAGGTTCCACAACTCGTTCGCCCAGCGCGTGGCCAACCAGGACGCAGCTGAAAGGTTTCATGGGAATTTTCGATAGCCTGTTCAAGTCGTCCCGACGAAAGAACACGGGAACCAAAGGGTTTGACATCGAAGCTCGATTCGAGCGATTGAGGTCGGCCATCAGCGGTACGATGAGCAACTTCTACGTTGCCAAGGACCGAGCGCACGGGGATCGCATTGTCGGCGTCAAATTGTGCGATTCGGAGAAAGTGGCTTTCTTCGAGAGCCGATTCAAGGGGCTCAACAAACCCTCCGAGGGTGAGATTGCAATCGAGCTCAATCACCCGAACATCGTGAAAACCTACGAGCACGGGACCTCCAACAAAGGCCAGCAATTCTTGGTGATGGAGTTCATCGATGGGCCAGGGTTGCAACAATTGATCATGGAGCAGGAGGAAGAGAAGCTGCGAGGCCGTCGCCTGAGCATGATCCGTCAGATGGCCGAAGCCCTCCAATACGTGCATCTCAAGGAATTCATTCACCGCG
>VGZN01001069.1 GCA_016872635.1 Planctomycetota bacterium
AGTCCCAACTGCCGCCACGGGGCACGCGGAGCGAGCCCTCTTGCAGATCCCAGCACCATTCCCACATGTTACCATGCATGTCATGTATTCCCCAAGCATGCGGAAGCTTTTTGCCGCACACTGATCCTCGCGATGTTTGCATTTGACAATAAGCTACCAGCGGCGACGCGTCGCTCCCAGTGCTCCAATCGGTCTCACTTCCGGCCCGACATGCATATTCCCATTCCACTTCTCTCGGCAATCTATAGCCAGTCGCTCTGTCTACCTCTTCCCACTTGCCCTGTTCGATCTCTCTTCCAAACACCTCGACCTTTTCCTTGCCCGCATATCGATACGCGGGCGTGCGGCCTTCCCACCGACTTAGCCAGTTGCAGTACATCACCGCATCGTACCAACTCACGTTCTGTGCCGGATGATCCGGCGTCGGACTGATTGAATCATCGGGTCTCGCTTCCTTCGCATCTTTCGGCTTCTCGCCGTCGTAGCTGCTGTCATCAAGAAACGCCTCGTACTCCCCACGCGTTATTTCACGACTGGCCAGCCAATACGGTTGCTCTGGTACGTTAAACTTTCCTTGCTCGGGTGTGATTCGCACAAACGTTACCCCTTGGGAATTCACAAACCAGTTCCGGCCATCGACTACCTGCTTCGCATCAGGTAGTGTCGGTTCGGGGATCTCCCACTCTCGCATCAACCACGCCACCGCGCTATGCGTCGAACTATCAGGCAGCGAATACCACTGGGTCGCAAGTTCCGCGATGCGAGTCTTGTCGTCGTTTGAAATCTGCTTCACCGGTATCTGGCCCAGGCCCAAACAAACCGCCGAGCGAAGGGCGGGACTGGTCGAATCCTTCACCGTCGCCGCCAATACCTTGCGATCGAGTTCCCAACGCCGAAACTCGTCGATGAACCAAGTGCGCACACCCGGATCGGGCCGACCCTCAAATTCGCAGGCATCGATCGGCAAGGTCGTATCCCCCAGCGCCAACGCGGCCAATCCCAATCGGGCTTTGCGACGTTGGAGTTCTGGCGTGCTACATTCATTGGCCGCTTGCCGCAGTTTCTCGATCGAGCCGGACCCATCGTGACCGAGTGCCGCGATCAG
>VGZN01001070.1 GCA_016872635.1 Planctomycetota bacterium
TACTTGAACAGGCGAAAAACCTCGCTTAAGGAGTTGTACAGAAGGCGCAGGCAAGCCCGAGTCAATGGCTTCGAGAATCTCCTCTTCGTCGCATCCGAACCAAGAGGTGAGGTTGTCAATCGTGAGCGGAAGCCCAGTACGGAGAACAGCGACGATAGTTTTCTCGGCCAACCGAGCAAATGCTTCGGATGTGAATCGACTACCGATGATTGACGATAAATCCGATTCGAGATACTCCAGCAAGGGTCCAACTTCACGCGGTCCGATACCGCGATTTGCAGCAGCCGCAACGATGGACGGTGGGTAAGTGAGCCACTCGGGAACGTTGACCAAAAGCTCGCCAGCTTCGTGTCCACAAATCGACAAATACGAATCCAACTGCGACAGGTCATCAGCCCAACGACACTCAAACCAGAAGTGCCGGAGCATTGCGGCAGTTCTCGGCTGAACTTTGTGTTTTGCGAACATCGCGATGTCGCTCCACGTCCTAGACGGCAAGAATCCAGCTTTGACCCACATCAGTGCGATTATTGGGTCGGTCTCTCCGATTTTCCGCCACCGTTCAAATTCAAGTGACGAATTGTCGAACCAATACTTGAGTACGCCCGGAAGTGCTCGACCGGCGGAGTGCATAGAGGTGTACCAAGCCTCGTATTCGTATTCGTCGAGTCCCCATTTTTGCCATTTGGGGTCGAAGAAAAGTTTCTCGTTCATTGGTGCAATTCACCCCCTGCATTCGATTACCAGTATCTCAAATCACTGAGATTTTGCGATTTCCTGAACCTCTTCCAGAACCCTCAGGCAACCTCCGGTGACCTCTAGTGACGTGAACTGGCGGTCTCTGTGGCTTGTGAGACCAGTCGCGACCGGTGGTACCCGGTAGGGCATGTTCACCGAATTGTTCACTGCCGAGGCTTGTGGTTTTGCCCGACTTCAACTCGAGTCCTGAGTGGTTTTGAGTTTGCGCAAAATGACCAATTGGCGGAAAAGACTCCATGACAGTCTCTTCTCGAACCATTCATTACGTCCGGAGGGGCTGAAGAAGACAGCCGCGTGGAGTTTTTTGATTTGCGACACAGTTGCATTCTGCAGAATCCAAATGTTT
>VGZN01001071.1 GCA_016872635.1 Planctomycetota bacterium
CCAAATCATCTGCATGCTTGGCAGTATGCGGAAGCAATTCACTGAGCCATGCACCCGAATTGCCATGCTGTGCGAACTTAAAAATGGAACCCGCCAACGGCAGGCTGGCTTGATTTCCAGACATCCCGGTGAGCCGCTGACCTTGCCGGACTGAATCGGGCAACGGTTCGCCTTGCTTCTCGTTCAGCAACGGTTTGTAGTCATACGTTTCCAATTGCGACGGACCACCCGCCATGAACAAGTAAATCACTCGCTTTGCAGTAGGAAGATGGTGCGTGGGGTTGAGCACACCACGGGTCACAATCCCCGCTGCACTCACGGGTCCAGCAAAAACCGAATTCGGTTCGGAGGTCCTTGCACTCCCGTTTCGGGCCATCAAATCGGCGAGGGCTATCCCTCCCAACCCCATCCCAGCCCGCATCAACCAATCGCGGCGTCCCAATGGTATACCTTCAACCAACGAACTCTCGATCCGAGGATGGTTCACCGGTAGACGCGGATCGACGGATTGATTCGCCCACTGAGGAATACCGCTCATGGAATTGTTGGATTTGTGATTCATAGAATTTCGATGGGCTGAATATGGCACGGACCTGGAACATCACCAATTCGATTATCGTTTCATGACGAAGTCATCAAAACACATCAATGTCTCCGCCACCACTGTGGTCGCAGCTAGATCGTTTCCATCCAAAGTCGCATCAGCGGTTTTTTCACCGACGCCCAAGAAGGCTTTTACCCCCTCCGGATTAGATTGGAAGTAGGTTCGCTGTTCACGATAGGCTTGTTCAATAACAGCGAGTTCACGATCGTTCAGCGGTCTCGCGAGCAATCGCATTGCGAGCTCTTGAAAACGATCTGGTTCAGCCTTTGGATAGGATTGGATGGACGCCTGAGCAATCACGCGGGCCGCTTCGATGTATTGAGGATCATTGAGCAGCACCAGCGCTTGGAGTGGCGTCGTGGTGGTTTCGCGCCTCGCGGTGCATGTTTCACGGCTCGTGGCATCGAACGCGAGCATACTAGGAGGTGGAGCGGTTCGCCTCCAAAAGGTGTACATACTGCGTCTGTAAAGGCCATCACCGCTAGCTTGCTGATAGGCT
>VGZN01001072.1 GCA_016872635.1 Planctomycetota bacterium
CGGGCTGGCCACCGGATTTGGGCACGCGCCATGTCCCGGTACAGGGATTGGGGATCTGGAATGATCTCGCGAACCTCGTTGAGCTTCGGTCCCGATGATCCGGCTTCCGACCATGTCGGTTGGGTTGCCGTCATCATGACCACCGTGGTCCCCCAAGAACTTGTCACCTGGTTGAGCATTTCGCAGGTCGGTCCCAGCAAGCCGGGGGGAACAGATTGACATTCATCCAAAAGGATGACGGACCTTGCGATTTGGTGGACTTTTCGACAGCGCCCGGGTTTGTTGGAAAAGAGGCTCTCAAGCAATTGAATGTTGGAAGTGACGATGATGGGGCAATCCCAACGCTCCCCCTTGGGGCCAGTTCTGGATTGCTCCTTGCCTCCACCGGCATCCCAATCGCCCATGGAGTGATGTTCGAGGATTGTTTCGCTATCCTCCTCCAAGCCGAGGGCCCGCCTGATCACCATGGCGGTTTGCTCGAGGATGGACAGGTAAGGTGCCACGACGATGATTCGGCGCATGTGGTGGATCGCCGCATGTTTGAGGGCGAATGCCAGCCCGGCCAGGGTTTTTCCTCCTCCGGTGGGAACCCGCAGGGCAAATAAACCCGGACGCGTTTCTGCCGCTTGCAAACAGGCATTCAGGACTGCCTGTCGGGCCGCGCGTGTTTCTTCCGCCATAGGACGGCATGCAAGTGACTGAAGATATCCCATCAAATGGTCAAGCAGTTTAGATGCTTTGAGTTCTGGCGCTTGCGGGCGAATCACCCAATGTTTGAGTCTCGCCTCAAAGCGGCCAGAGTCCGTTCCATCGGCATCCACAAGGATGGAAAACACGAGTCGTGTCAAAAGTTCGCCAACCGAGCGATCGGTGATTTGAGGGGCCTTGGGAAGCTTCAACCATTCGGGAATTTGCGCCTGAGCGGCGATCGTCGATTCTTCAAGGCATGCCTTGGCCGATTCGGATTTGCTAACACTCTGCAATTCGGAAAGATTGGGCATTCCACCATGGTGGCCCAAGATCGCGAAACCGGCGGAAAAATGTTGCTCTCTGAGGGCCAGCAAGGCTCCGGCCTGCTTGTGGTACCTTTTTTCAGGAGACAC
>VGZN01001073.1 GCA_016872635.1 Planctomycetota bacterium
GTGGTTCCGATCATCTTCCCATTTCAGTTCTCCTGCCACTAGCCGATCACTCGGAATTGGTATGGAGACTGCGCGATCAAATAAACTTTACTGTTCCAAAACGAAAACGTCTGTGGCAGCAAATAGTGAAAGCAAAAATCCGAGCCCAAGCGTTCAATCTACCTAAGGATTACCCGGCTTATGGGAAGCTGATCGATCTATCTCGGAAGGTTGCGAGCGGTGACAGTACAAACGTGGAGGCCCAAGCAGCGAAGATCTATTGGCAGAATTGGTTGTGGCATGAGGAGTTTCGCCGGGAATACGACGGCGACGGACTGAATGCATTCTTGAATTACGGTTATGCCGTGCTACGGGCTGCCGTGGCTCGATCGATCGTAGCAGCCGGTCTCACACCTATGCTTGGCTTGCACCACCATCACCGAGCCAACCCGTTCTGTCTGGCTGACGATCTTATGGAGCCACTGCGAGCTATGGTCGACGACCGCGTACGCGATATGCATCGAATTGGTTATGACGCCTTAAACCAACCTGCGAAATCGGAACTGCTCGGTATTCTTACTCAGGACATCGAAATCGAAGGCACCATCAGTCCGTTAACTGTTGGCCTCGGAAAATACATTTCATCCCTTGTTCGATGCTATTCCACGAGTTCGAACAACCTTTCGATCCCAATACCATGTACGTAAACGGTTATCGATGCATGTGGTTACTCGTAATGTTCGATTTACCAACGGACACAAAAAAGGCTAGGAAAGCCTATTCTCTATTTCGAAAATCTCTCCTTCGTGCTGGATTCAACAAAATGCAGTACTCGGTCTACTCGCGGCATTGCGCAAGCCTCGAGCAGGCGGAATCTTTTGTCGCGAACGTCATCAAAGAACTCCCCCCTGACGGCGAAGTCCGGGTCATGACAATCACGGACAAGCAGTTTGAGCGGATGGATGTCTTCCAAGGAAAATCGCGAAAAATACCTGAACCACCTCCTCTTCAATTGCAATTATTTTGAAAAAAACGTCACGCAAGCCGTTACTGGATAGTCGTTTAGGTGGAAGTGTAGTGTAACCAATCCCAGCCTGCGACCAATCCGCAACGGAGAGGGG
>VGZN01001074.1 GCA_016872635.1 Planctomycetota bacterium
CAAGGATCGTTTCGATTGAGAATGCCCCGCCGCGAGATGGCGCGTCCGCAATCAGTTCGTTGGAAACCTTTGTGAAGTAACGCAGCGTGTATGGCTTCAGAGTGATGTTGGCGAATGTCGGCGAAAGTTCGGTTACCGCGCCTTCCTCTGCAATGTAGTTAGCGGAACCAAATGTCGATTCAATCGTGACTTCAGTCTTGAATGTGCCAAGCGGCATAACCGTAGCCACCTGACGCATCGCGTTTGCTTGGAATCGCTTTTCGATCAGTTGGTTGTAAAAATCTGTCGAGGGCAGGAATCCACCATCAGTGTTGACTCCCTCTGTCATCGCTCGCAGTTCGCGGTCACTGCCGCTTACGAGATAGCGTTGGAACGCGCTGCGGTATTCGGGTGAGTCCACCGTGTTCGCAAACGCAACCGCCTTGCGCGGGGACATTCCACGCCGTTCAACAATGCGAGCGATGCTGTTGGCTCGCGTATCACGCGCAACGCTTGCCGCATCCATCATTCGGTATTTCTGATCGCGCAAACGAACCAGTTTAGTCATGCGCTCATTCATCAAGTTATATCTCGCCTGCCTGCTTTCGCTCATTGGCTCTTTTTCGCCAACTGCCGAATCAACCATTCGCTTCATGCGCTCATACAACGAGTGGATTTCGTCTGTCAGGCTGCGAAGCGAGTTCCCTTTCAGTCCCAGAGCGCCACCCTCTCCACTATCGCCGCTTGCACCATCGTCCTCCTCCATGCTGCGCTTGGAAGCAAGTTCGCCAACAACCTCCTCCTCATTGCGCTTGGACGCAACCTTCTCCTCGGTTTCTTTGTTGTTGCGTAGGGTTCGACTGTTTCTGCTCTTGAAAAGACCCATTTTTGCTCCTTTGTTTTCTTGTTATGAGGCTGCTAACGACAAACCAAATACATTTTTGGTAAACAACGCCGTGCCAACGGCTCTGTGTGTTGCGTGAATCACGCTCACATTATTGCCGCGCTTGGTTTCGCTGTCAATGCTCACTACCAACGGAGTTTCATAAATCCGAATTTGGCTCATGGGGAACGCAATCATGGATGCCTGTTCGGACTCACCTGTTAACCCCATGTCTTGC
>VGZN01001075.1 GCA_016872635.1 Planctomycetota bacterium
CGGCGAATCGGGGTACGCCTGGTGGCCTGGTGAAGTCCAACAGTATCGCGAGTTGATTCCATGGATTGACGGTTCGAAAGGAAAGCGAATCGCTAATCTTCCCTTGAGCTGGGCGTTTCGAAAGGATCCCGAGGACGTAGGATTAAAGGACGGCTGGAATGCGCATCCGATAAACGCTGATTGGTCGATGCTGCGCACGGATCTTTATGCTCAGGCGCAAGGTGTTGTCACCGAGGATTACCAAAGTTTCACGGGATACCTTTGGTACGATACGGAAATCGAATTAGGCGAGAATGATGTCTCTGGTACAGTGCATCTCCGATTCCCGGGTATCTTCAATGAATGTTGGCTTTATATCGACGGACAGGAAGTCGCCCACCGACCCATGAAAGGACTTTGGTGGCTGAACGATTACCGCTTTGAGTGGGACGTGGATATGGCTGGGAAGCTGAAACAGGGGCGGAACCGAATCACGTTGCGAATGTATAATCCACACCACTTCGGTGGCATGTTTCGGCGGCCTTTTCTGTACCGAACTACTCCTTAGCTACCCGCGATTCGCGCGGCAGTGAGTCCGTCTTCATGGATCTTTAAACCAATGACGAAAACAATGCAATGTTCATGTCTCTTTTGTGCTTTCAGCGTGCTTTTGGCCTTTTTTGGGGATTCAATCGCACAGGAAAAAAGAGCGAGTATCGTCGCACCGACAAAGGCCCCGTTTGAGTATCTGCAGGCGAAAGCTTTTCATATACCACCGGAGACCACCACGGAAGAGTCAGGGTATTTTTCGCTTTGCGAGGGAAACAACGGACGGATTTATATCGGAACCGCTGCTTATGGCAGGAACGCGTATCTGGTCGAATTCGATCCTGATACTGAACAGATGCGGATTGTCCTGGATACACACAAGCTTCTTGGTTTGCCCTTGAACGCGACAGGATATGCTGCACAGTCGAAGCTTCACACAAGGAATTTCGTTGGCCCATCTGGAAAGATTTACGTCGGATCGAAACAAGGGTATGCGTCGCCTTCGGAAAAGAAGGAACTCGAGGCTGGACGCTCCATACCGGAGTACTTGGGTGGTTACGTGATGGCGTAC
>VGZN01001076.1 GCA_016872635.1 Planctomycetota bacterium
ACGCTGCGGCGCCGCAAGCCCCCTCAACGGACTCGAGCCACCCAAGCTATCTTTACATTCAGATCCATCCAACGATGCTATAATCAATCCAGCCGATGGATCGACAGCCATGGGACGACACTCCGGGCGCTGGATTGGCCATCTGACGCTGACGTTGACGCCTGCCCAGACTACGCTCATGGTATGGGCGATACCCGTGGAGGAAATTCCAAACCCGCAGGAGATCGCCGGGAACTGGGTCTCTGATGTCGCCGAAATTTTACAACCGGAAACCGAGGTGCAGATCAATGCGCAAATCAATCGGTTGCATGCCAGCCGTGGCGATGAAATCGCCGTTGTCACCCTTCCCGATAGTCAGCCTTTTTCTTCACCAAAACAACTTCATCGAGGCCATCCTCCCTGACGCAAAAGTTGGGCAATTGATCCAACAGCGCATCACCCCAGAGCTCAAGGCCGGCAACTTTGACAAGGGCATTCTGTCTGGGACCGAAGGATTGGTGCAATTGCTGGAAGGCAAGACTCTTGAACAAGTCGATGATTCCGGGTCCTTTGAATTCACGCCGCTAGAGCCAGCGCTGGCCATACCGATCACCGCCTTTCTGGTCGCCTTGGCCGTTTGGATTCGTCTCAGCTTTCCAGAATCAAGCAACAAACTGTTGGGCAATCTTCAAGGCCTGGCTGGTCTGGTTGTTGTTCGTGGACTCGGCCAATCCGTGAAGCTCCATCCCCACCAATCCTCGCGCGTGAAAGAGTGGCATCTGCTCGTTGAACAGGGGAGATCGATGCGCTGTGCCAGCTGTGGAGCACTCCTTGAAGCCATCGATCAAGAGACCGTGGACAGAAGTCTTCAACCCAGACAAAAAGCAGCGCAATCGCTGGGAAGCCTCCATTTCAAGGCATGGAAGTGTCGGCGATGCGCACCTGATGCCATGCATCTTCCCATCTATGAATCGACCTCAAAGCAATTCGATCGATGTCCCAACTGCCAAGAACTCACGATCAAAAAAACATGATCCCTACATCCTTAATGATCCCTACCTGGAAGGTCATGATCTGCGCGTGACCCCCTGCCATTGCGTGAATTGCGACTACACCA
>VGZN01001077.1 GCA_016872635.1 Planctomycetota bacterium
TCCACTCTTGGCGGTGGTGCTTACGTTGACGGCCTTCATGGCCTATCAAGCCTCGGAGATCCGCTTGTCGTACCACGGGAATCGTTTGATTCCAGAATCGGATCCTGACTATATCGCTTACCAAGATTTTCGTGCAAAGTTTGGGGCCGATGGCAACGTGATGGTGGTCGGGCTGCAATCGCCGAGGTTGACCGATCCTTCCTTGATGCAACAATGGGTCAAACTCTCGGAACGTATTCGTAATATTCCAGGAGTAGTTCGTTGTTATACTGTCGCGGATTTGCCGATATTGTTGCGCAACGATTCGACGCGTTCCTTTGAATTTAAGCGTCGCTTCCAAGATGGGGCATGGTTCCAAGGGGTTGCTGCATTTGGAAAAACCTATGAGCGTTTGTTGATTAATCCGGAAACCTCCACGACTCTGATGGCCGTTGCCCTGGATCCTGTAGCCTTGAACGATGCAAGGCGATTGCGCATTGTGGCGGAGGTGGAAGATTTGGCGCATGCCTTTGGGGTTTCCACCGAATCCACCGTTTATTTCTCGGGGTTGCCCTATATCCGCACCGCGATGGCCACCACCATCAAGGACGAATTGATACTCTTTTTGATGGCCTCGATTTTAGTGACCTCGTTGATGCTCTTCCTCTTTTTCCGTTCACTGCAGGCGGTATTCTTGTCGCTTACCTTGGTTGCAATTGGCTCGGTATGGGCCTTGGGGTTGATGAGTCTGTTGGGATATCAAATAACCTTGATATCGGGGTTGATTCCGGCATTGATGGTGGTCATCGGAGTACCAAACGGGATTTATTTGGTTAACAAATACCACCATGAATTCCGAAAGCATGGGAACAAAATAAAGGCCTTGACCCGCATTATCGAAAGAATCGGCGTTGCTACCTTGATCACCAACGCCACGACCTCGGTGGGGTTCTTGGTGTTCTATTTTACAGAAAGTTCGATGCTCCAAGAGTTTGGTTTGATTACGGGAATCTCGGTCTTGCTGATGTTTGTGATCAGTATTGTGATGATTCCTGCGCTCTTGAGCTTCTTGCCGGATCCCGGTTTTGGACAAATTAAACACCTTGAAAATCAGCG
>VGZN01001078.1 GCA_016872635.1 Planctomycetota bacterium
TTCGAAGGTTGCCTTTTGGACTTCATTGAGCAAACTGTCGTAAATGCGTTTGAGGTCCTCCTCGAGCATCGGGGCGCCATCGACTACGCGAATCTCGCCGTGGATCCGCATCGCTGGTGCAATGCCACCGACAAGGTGCACATCGCTTGCTCCCAGTTTGCGAGCCGAGGTGAGGACCTTTTCGATGGTGATTGCCATGGAGATTCGATGAGAAAAATGGAATTGGGGTTAGCTTCCGCGGAACAGTTTTCCGAGCGAGCGAATCGGGTTCCAGCCTCTGGAGTCGAGCGCGGTGAGGCGTTGTTTAGCCTGTTGATGGTTTGGGCAAATGTTGCAACATTGCTTGTAAGAGCGCAACGCAGCGTCATCTAGTCCCGCCCCTTCTTGGCACTGCCCGAGTACGTACCATGCGAAATACATCTCAGGAGATTTCTCAACGGCTACCGAGGCTCTCTGTGCCCCTTTCGAGTATTCGTGATAATGCAGGTAGATCAGGGCTGATTCCAACGGGATCAAACTGTCGCTCGAGGTGACTTGGGCCTTGTCGAAGCAATGCCGGTCGGTGCGTTGCTTGAGCGCGACCATCAGTTCGCCGCGGACTTGCCATTGGTAGGCGCTCTCGCCGCGAACCTTCATGGCACCATCGATTAAGTGGTTGCTTTGTTTCAGGTCACCACGACGGCATTCCGCTTGAGCCTGGGCTGCGATCAGATCCGCATGGTTTGGAAACAATTCCAATGCTTTCTTGCTCCATGTGCTCGCTTGCGGGTACTCGCCGAGCAAGATCAGCATTTGGACTTGGCCAACCCAAGCCGACAAGATGCTTTTTTCGATCTCCAACGCTCGAGAGTAAAATCGAAGCGCATTTTCATGCTTTCCTTCACGGCGATTGTTATCCGCCATTTTCAGCCAATGCGTTTCGGTCTCCTGGGAGGTGAAGGACACGTCCGCTGAGTCTTCGGGGTCGAGAGAATCTCCATTGTCAAATTCCAACTTGCCAAATCTCGACACGTGCATTTTTCCTGTGGGAAGCTAAACATTCAAACCAACGATGCTTTCGGACGAATCATTATTCCGCTCAGGGAGAGAGACA
>VGZN01001079.1 GCA_016872635.1 Planctomycetota bacterium
GATCTCGCCGCTCTGCGATCTAATGTGGCAAAGATTCGAGAGCGCGCTGGAACTTCGCGGGTGATGGCTGTGGTGAAGGCCGATGCCTATGGTCATGGATTGGTTCCCTGTGCGAGGGCTGCGATATCGGGTGGCGCGCAATGGCTTGGCGTGGCGTTGTTGGAAGAAGCAGTTGTCATTCGAAGTGCCGGAATCAAGGCGCGCACGATTGCCTGGTTGGTGCCACCAAAGAGTGATCTCGATCTGGCGATTCGCGAAGATATCGATCTCTCAGTTCCTACGCGCGAACATCTTGTCGATGTGATCGCATCGGGGCGAAAAGTCGGCGTAGTTCCGCGAGTTCATCTTGAGATTGATACCGGGATGAGTCGTGGTGGGGTGTTGAAGGATTTCAAAGAATTGGTATCGGCGTTGAAGTCAGCAAGTGATCGTTCACAGATTGAAGTGGTTGGCGTTTGGTCGCATTTTGCCCGCGCCGATGAACCGGGCGAGCCGATGAACCTCGATCAACTCGCGAAATATCGAGAGGCGCTTGATTATCTGCTGGTTTCGGGGTTAGAGGTGAAGATGCAACACATGGCAAATAGCGCGGCGATATTTAATGATTCACTGACTTCTCTTGCGCGCTTTGACATGGTGCGCGGTGGGATTGCGACTTATGGGTTAAGTCCTGATTTAAAGATGATGGGTGACTCGAAATCTTTGGGATTGAAACCGGTGATGACATTGAAAGCGCAACTTCAATTGGTGAAGGAAGTTCCTGCCGGTGCATCAGTTGGTTATGGCGGAACTTACACAGTTAAAAGTGATACCAAACTTGGTGTGATTGCAATGGGTTATGGCGATGGTATTCCGAGATCGAGTGATGATCGTGCAGGTGTATTTTTTGATGGAAGACGTGCACCGATTGCGGGGCGGGTTTCGATGGATCAATTCGTAGTCGATCTTGGGATTGATTCAACCGCGAAGTCTGGGGATTTGGTGACAGTTTTTGGCGATGGCAGTACTGGGGAGTACACAGCCGATGATTGGGCTTTGGCCTCAGGGACAATTAATTACGAGATCGTCACCCGAATCGGTCCGCGAGTGCCT
>VGZN01001080.1 GCA_016872635.1 Planctomycetota bacterium
CAACACGACTCCGTCGGCTTGGTAACTTTTGACACAAAAATTCGCACGAACATCCCTGCTCGAGCCAGGCCGAACCACCTGCGACTGCTCATTGAGACATTGGCGAATTCGCAATGCAACGGTGAAACGGTTCTTGGCACAGTACTCCAGGATCTACTTTCCATCTGCCGTCAACGCGGTCATGTGATTTTAATCAGCGATTGCTTCGGCGATCCCGCGTCGATCGGGCGAAGCCTCGCACTACTTCGCGCAAATTACCAAGAGGTCGTTGTCTTCCAAGTGATGGATGATGATGAAATCGATTTTCCATTCAACAATCGCACGATGTTCCGATCGCTGGAGAAGACCGATGATCAATTGCTCATCGACCCATCGTCGCTGCGACAACGTTATCTCGAAAACGTCAAGAACTTCCAAATGGCACTCCGCGAAGGGTGCAGTCGAAACCGAATCGATTTGATCCCGGTCCGCACCTCGGATTCATTCAGCTCTATCGTTGCTAATTACTTAGTACAGCGGGGCAGAGTATGACATTCTTGAACGCATTACTCGCATTCGGCGCGGCTGCTTTCACCATCCCCTTAATCATTCACTTGCTCAATCGGAGCAAGTATTTGACGATCGATTGGGGAGCCATGCAGTTTCTCGAAAGCTCCATGAAGGTGAATGCGAGACGTATACAATGGAAGCAATTGCTGCTCCTGCTGATCCGATGCATGATCCCTATCTTGCTCGCTCTAGCGATGGCTCGCCCAATCGTCCGAGCTTGGAGGGATTCCGGCGAAGGAAACGCGATGTCGGTAGCGCTGGTTTTGGATGATTCATTGTCGATGCAATCGGAACTGGATTCGATTCCCAACAAGCCCGCAGCCAACCGAGAGACATCGCTGAGACGTGCAACGCGCGAAATCGAATCCATCCTGGAACAGCTACCTCCTAGCAGCTCCGTTTGTTTGATTTTAGCTGGCGATCCCATCGAGATATGGGACGAACATCGCCCCGACGCTTTGCGCGAACCGGTTCGGGAATTGGCACTTCGCAAAGCTAGCGCTGGCACTATGAACCTTGCGGATGCAGTTCGAGCGGGTA
>VGZN01001081.1 GCA_016872635.1 Planctomycetota bacterium
AAACCATGTACGCACCTGCGAAGAACTCCAGTTGCCAGAAGCGATCGAAGATCTCTGCCGGTTGACCGATGGTTTGATCCTGATCACTGGCCCGACGGGCATGGGGAAGACCACCACGCTCAATTACATCATCAACATGATCAATTCGACCCGCAGGACGAAGATCATCACGATCGAGGATCCCGTCGAGTTCGAGCATGCCAACAACCGGAGCATTGTCATCCAACAGGAAATGCTCGGTGATGTGAAATCGTACCAAACCGCCTTGCGCCACGTATTGCGTCAGGATCCGGACGTTATCGTGGTGGGAGAAATGCGCGATCTCGAGACCATGGAAACGGCGCTGATCGCTGCGGAAACCGGCCACTTGGTCATCGCTACGCTCCACACTCCTGATTCCATCCAAACTATCCAGCGAATCTACAGCGTCTTCCCCGCCGAACAACAAAACAGCATCACGGTGCAACTCGCGAATAGCCTACAAGCAATCATCGCACAGAAGTTGCTACCCAAAGCCGAGGGAAAGGGATTGATCCTCGCCACGGAAATATGCATCGCAACACCTGCGGTGCGCAACCAAGTTCGCGAGCGCAATGTGCACCTGCTCTACAGCGAGATGCAGACGGGGCGCAAGAACAAGATGAACACGATGGACCAATCCCTGTTTGACTTGTACCAACGCGGCGAAATCACGTACGATGTTGCATTGTCCAATGCCCGTGACCCGAACTACATCCGAAACCAGGTTGAAAAGAAGCGTTAACTGCCAAACGCACACCACGGAATTCCTAAGTTCGGATAAAATCCTCGGCGTCGTCGAAACGCCGTTTTGTTGATGCTGAAGGGAATATCCGATGCGAACTCTCCGATTTTTTTTGATACCAGCTGGACTCTCAAGCTTACTGATATTCGGATGTGCAAGCCCACAAGTTCGGAGCGAGACGTCCGCCAGTCGTTATCAAACGGACGGGAAAGAGTTGAAATACTCGCGAATAGCGACCGGTGATTACCAAGCCTTCGTTGTCAGCTGGGATGACCAAAAGGATCCCGCCCTTTACGCGGTCCTTCAATCGCCCGATCAATTTGCGG
>VGZN01001082.1 GCA_016872635.1 Planctomycetota bacterium
ACGCCCTTGATCATTTCGGGTCCGTCGATGCGCGATTCGGGCAAGTACATGGACGCCGACCGAATCGCACAACAACTGAAACGCGAAGAGCACTTCGTCGTCAACGAAAAGGATCACACCGTCAACCTGACGGATGCCGGAGTGCGCGAAGCGGAACGATTGGCGGGAGTGGAGAGCTTCTACACGGTGGGCAACATGGAATGGCCGCACCTGCTGGACAACGCCCTCAAAGCGCATCAACTCTACAAGCGGGATGTGAACTACGTCGTCAAGGAAGGCGAAATCATCATCGTCGATGAGTTCACCGGTCGATTGATGGAAGGCCGGCAATGGAGCGACGGGTTGCATCAAGCGGTCGAGGCCAAGGAAAAGGTCACCATCAAGGAAGAAACGCAGACGCTGGCCACCATCACGCTGCAAAATTTCTTCAAGCTTTACAAGAAGCTGTCCGGGATGACCGGGACCGCGATGACCGAAGCCCAGGAATTCAGCAAAATCTACAACCTCGGTGTCATCGCTGTACCACCCAACCGAGGGCTGAGACGGATCGAGTTTCCCGACGCGATTTACCTGACGGAACGAGAAAAATACGACGCGGTCGCCGATGAAATCGACCGGGTGCACAAGCACGACACGATCGAATTCAAGGATCGCAAGCAGGGTTCTTTGGTCGGGCATATCGAATCGGAAAACGATCAAAGGATCGTCGTACGCAAGGCCGACTCGCGCGAAATCATCGAGGTTCCTCGCGACCAAATCGATCGGATCGAACGGGAAGGACGCCCCATCCTGGTCGGGACCGTGAGCATCGAGAAAAGTGAAAAGCTCGCGCATTTGCTCGAACAGCGCGGTGTCAAGCATCAGGTCCTCAATGCCAAAGCCCACAAGCGAGAAGCCGACATCATCGCTCAGGCAGGTCGCATCAACGCCGTGACCATCGCCACGAACATGGCAGGCCGCGGTACCGACATCATCCTCGGCGGAAATCCCGAAACGATGGCTTGGGCCCAACTGCAACACAAGTACGAAACCCGGCTCGATGTCCCCAAGGAAGAGTGGGAGTCGCTGGTTAAGCAAATCGAAGAAAC
>VGZN01001083.1 GCA_016872635.1 Planctomycetota bacterium
TCGCAACCGGATTGCGACGTCCTGCGGACTATGCAGTGCAACCGTTGATGCGGATAGTCCAAACCTTCGGGTTTCATCTCGCGGTCCTCGACGTTCGTCAGAACAGCGCATTCCATGACCGAGCGGTAGAACAGTTGCTTGTGGCGGCTGGATTGGAACGGACCAATTTCTCGCAATGGTCCGAACACGAACGCTTGCAGTTGCTCGAAGCGGAACTCCATTCCCGACGACCTTTTGCTCGGCCCGATTCCTCGTTGGGCCCAGAAGCAGACGCAGTACTGTCGGCTTTGAGAGTGCTCAAGGAATATCGAGAGGCCTACGGTCAAGAAGGATTGGGTGCATTGATCGTGAGCATGACCCGAAGTGTCTCCGACTTGCTCGTGGTTTACCTCCTAGCACGCGAGGTCGGTTTATGGGAGGAAACCCCCGAAGGACTTCGATGCCCACTCGCCGTCGTACCACTGTTCGAAACGGTGGATGATCTTAAAAACAGCCCGGCGATTTACGATGCTTTCCTCAATCACCCAATTACCAAACGGAGCCTGTCGTCTGGGAATAACGCGTCGGGCACACAGCCCCAACCTACCGGCGAGCCATGCAGTCAAATCATGATCGGTTACAGCGATAGCAACAAGGATGGTGGGATTCTCGCCAGTCTGGTGAATTTGCGATGCGCACAAAAAGAACTTACCCTCGTCGGTAAGAAGTATGGCGTAAGAACGCGTTTCTTTCACGGACGGGGTGGAACCATCAGTCGAGGGGCTGGTCCAACCCATCGTTTCATCAAAGCACTCCCGCACCAATCCCTCTCTGGGGATCTTCGTGTCACCGAGCAAGGCGAAACAATTCCGCAGAAATATGCGCATCAATCGACCGCTATGTACAACCTGGAATTGTTCCTTTCCGGAGTCACTCGCAAAACTCTTTTGGATGACAAGGAGCACTCGCAAGATCATCCGCTCGATACAACATTGACTACGTTGGCGGATTGGGCGCGAGATCGATATACCGAATTGATTCATGCCGACGGATTCGTGGCGTTCTTCCGCCAAGCGACCCCGATTGATGCGATCGAACAAAGTCGAAT
>VGZN01001084.1 GCA_016872635.1 Planctomycetota bacterium
GCCGCCAGTTTGGAGGTCGACGGCAAGAAGGTGGCTGCCACGATTACGAAGTCAGGCATCTACCTGAGCGTCAAATTCAAGGCTGAGTTTGCGCCGAACACCAGGCATACCGCCAAGGTCATCTACTTGGATGTGGCTGGAAAGCCGACTTATTACGAGTGGTCGTTCGCCACCGACCCTCTGAACGATCCGAATCCCCCCTTCAAGCAGTCTCTCATCAAGAACGGCGGATTTGAGACAGGTGATTTTACCGGGTGGACTCAGGTCGGAGACACAGGTTCCCGCTCCGTGGAGGACGGCACTGGTTGTATCCCTCGGCGCTACCCTGCCTCCGGCAATTATCTTTCGGCCTTTGGCAACGATGGGCCCGGAGGCATTGAGCAACTGATCGATACGGTACCCGGCTCCTACTATACGGTCGAGTTCGCGTTTTTCAACGGTCCATGGACGTCCGAATTCTACTTCCAAGCCACTTGGGATGGACAGGTGGTATTTGATCTAAGGAAGCCTGAAGCCGCTGCGGGTTGGCGGTATCATCGGTACACAGTGCAAGCAACAGGGGCGCGATCCAAGGTTGGGTTCGTCACCAAACGCGCGGGCTGCTTCAATTTGGACTCCATTGCTGCCTACCAGTCTGGTCCAAACTCATCGAGGTACGATCTGGTGGAGGATTTGGTGACATGGGATCAAGCCAAGGCGGATGCCGAGGCGAGAGGCGGTCATTTGGTGACCATCACCAGCCAACAGGAATGGGATGCGATCAAGAGTCGGCTCATGGACAGGCTGCGTGGAAAGATCACTTGGATCGGGGCGACTGATCGGGCGCAGTCAAACCGATGGGAATGGGTGACGGGGGAGCCCTTCAGCTTCAGTCGATGGCACCCCAATGAACCGAATGGCTCAGGTAATGTGGCTGTGATGGGGTGGGACAGCCCTGAAGAGTTGTTGTGGGATGACTACGGTGACGGCAATTCGATGTTACCCTACCTGATTGAGTGGGAGGGCTTGCCCGATCCGCTCAAGAAATCCAACGTGCTGATCATCGAGGCCGAGGATTTCGATTTCGATGGGGGACAGACCATCACC
>VGZN01001085.1 GCA_016872635.1 Planctomycetota bacterium
TCCGTCACTTTGAACTTCAGATAGATCGGAATCTTGGCGACGCCTTCGCTATCCGTTTCCAAGACAATCTTTCCAAAATCTTTGTTGAAGGTTCCGTCGCGTTCGATCGGCTTAGATCCGGCCGGAATTTCGAAGGTGATCGGGAATATCCGCTGACTCGCCGTCACACTTGGCTCCCCGATCGTTACCGAAATTTCGGAAGGCGTGATCGACTCGACTCGAAGGTTGGGTTCCGCAGTCGCGTTATCCTTGCGGACAGCGAGCATCAACTTCTTTTTCAATCCCTGGGACGTCTTCGCCGATCCCAGGTTGAACACATTTCGTGATTCGTTGAAGTCGTCTCCGGCGATCACCCGCATGTTGTTGATGCCGCGACCTGTGATTGGGAATGCAGGTACGTCCGACTCTTCCGTTCCGTCGGCGCCATCCTTACGCAGGAACTTGATGTTCGTGCTGATCGGCCCTGCGGGGATTCCGGGGAGAAGCGTGATTTTCGCCTCAACGACCCGTTTCGCCTCGGACTTCTCTGGAATTTCCCCGGGTTGAATCAGACTCTCTTGTCCAAGTTCGATGCGCACCAGATCGGCGATGCTCGACTCTTCCACTTTGCCGCCGATGAGATCCATCGGTTCGTCACGGAGAGAGAAAATTTTTACAGTGGCGACCCTTTCGACGTTCGTGTAAACCTCTCCGAGATTTTGCCCAGCAGGCTCGAGGACGTATCCTTGAACGACCTGGCCAGAGATTTTCAACTGTACTTCTTCTTGGCCTGGGCAGTCCGTTCCAATGGTCGCGGACTGCGAGAACTCACTAAAATTGGCGATCGCTTTCCATTCGAGTTCGACTTTGGTTTCCTCGCCTGGCTTCAAGACGGCTTGCTCAAACTTGCCGACGGTGCATTTGCAGGTGCTTTTTAGGAACCGAATTTTCGCCGCTGCATCCCCCACGTTTTTGAAGATGAATTCATGAGAACGCGTAGAACCAGCCATCATGATTCCGAAATCGTATTCCGCTCCGTTGACAACCTCGATTCGGCCAGATTTTCTTTGAAGGGACTTGTTGATCAAGGCCTTCAGGGAACCGCTG
>VGZN01001086.1 GCA_016872635.1 Planctomycetota bacterium
GAGCAAAGGTTGCGTCGGGCCGCTGGACCGGAAGCGGAAGCATACAGGTTCGCTCAGGCTGCCGCCCGCGTGTTCGGTGCCGCAGGTTCGGGTGCCGGTGTTGAAACTGGTGAGGTTGCGCCGTGACTGACGTGACTTACGATCCTACGCAACAGATGACCGTGCCCGTTTCCCAAGCCAGAACGTCTACGTCGGCAACGAAACCGTCTGTGCAGCAAACGGAGAAACAGTTGATTGAACGCATTTTGCAATTATTCCCGTCCTACGCCTTTGTATTTGAGGAGGATGCTGGCGGGTTCGGGGCCGATTTGAGGGATGTTTTGTTGCGGTACGCAAAGGACCCGAACTTTTCGCTTGACCGTTTGGACTTGGAGATTGCTCAAACGAGGTATGCGAAAGAAACTTCGGACGCCGCAAAATTGTTTGATAAGCAGACGAAAGCGGAACGGGATTCGGATGTTGAAATAAAGTTGGCGGACATTTTGAAATCGTATGGGGATGCATTTACCAATCCTGAGGATGCTCGAAAGGTGGCTTTGCAAGCCGCACGGTTCGGGTACACGGGAAACAAGTTGAAAAACTTTGTGTATGCATCGGTGGTCAAAGCTGGTGCTGGGGCGCAGGTCGCCAAAACTTCGGAGGCTGATCGTCTGCGAAATCTGGTGAAAGAGTACGGGTATCCGGTTGAGGATGATGAAATCAACGCGGTTTTGTCGGGTTCACCGTACAAAGGCCAGGTGTACACCGAGGAAACGCTGTTGGGGAAAGCCAAATCCGCGGCAAAGGGACTTTACTCGCACCTGTCGTCGCAAATTGACGCAGGTTTGTCTTTGGATGACATTTTCAAAAACTATCGGGCATACGCTTCGCAAATTCTGGAAATTGACCCAAATCAAATAGATTTTACTAAGGACCCGAAGTATGCACGCGCTTTTGGCAATTCTAAAACGGGGCAAATGTCGTTGTCTGATTGGGTTGTTGAGTTGAAATCAAACGACGATTACGGGTATCAGTTCACGAATCAGGCTCGTCAGCAGGCTACTAATCTTGTGATGGAGATGGAAAAGGCGTTCGGGTTCCGACGAT
>VGZN01001087.1 GCA_016872635.1 Planctomycetota bacterium
CACGACGACAAAGGTCAAAAGCGACGGCCTAAGCGATGGGTCTGGTTCCCGTTCTGCGTCTTCGAACGCAGTCAAAACCATCCTGCGAATTCGAGTTGCATCCTCCACGGTTTTTAGTCCAGGCGCTAACGATTCCCATTGGCTGTCTTTACCGAAATAATGATGCTGCGAACCGGTTGCGACAACTAAGTAATCGAATCCGAGTGATGCTCCGGAATCGAGTTGAACTTTTTTTCCTTCTAAGTCAAAACCAGAGACGTTCTCCATGAGGACTTGTACATTCCTCTGCCTTTTGAAAATGCTTCGGAGCGGTGCGGCGATATTGGCCGGAGATAGGCCACCCGTTGCAACTTGATAGAGAAGCGGTTGGAAGAGATGGAAGTTGCGTTTGTCGATCAGCTGGATTTCCACACTGGCGTTGGCGAGTGCCCTCGCGCACGCCATGCCGGCGAACCCGCCACCGATGATGACAACTTTCGGCTTGTTCGAATACGTCATTATATTTGGTGGGGCAATGATGGTGCGTAGGTCATGGTGTTCTGGGTTTCAATAAGCTCGCTGCGGCGAGGTCGAGCATGATCGTCGTGTTGGCATGCTGCCGGAGAATCGAGCCGGGTACCTGATTGGTAAGAGGGCCATCGATGGAGTTTGCGACCGCAGTGGCTTTTCTAGAATCAGGAACACTACAAATGATTTCGTGGGACTGCAGAATCTCATAAATCGTCATGCTGATCGCATGTGTTGGTACATCTGCAAGTGTCGCAAACCAACCTTCGCCAACTTGTTGCATTCTGCACGCTTCATCCAGTTGCACCACATGGTATGCCTCCCGCGTCTCGAAATCCGCTGGTGGATCATTAAAGGCCAAGTGGCCGTTTTCGCCGATTCCGATTAAAGCAACATCGATAGGACGTACCCGCAAAGCCTCTCCAGCACGTTTGAAGACGGTGGTAGGATCCGACATGCCATCTAAGTAATGGAACGACCGAAGGGGTACTCGATCGACAAATCGCTCTTTGAGATATCCGCAGAATGAAGCTCCATGAGTCGCGGGAATGCCGACATACTCATCCAAATGAAAACCA
>VGZN01001088.1 GCA_016872635.1 Planctomycetota bacterium
AGGGATTCAGCCACCGGTTCAGTGACCATCACCGCAGGCGCGATTATCGCAGGTGGTTCAGGGCATTCAGGTTGCCCGGGGAGACTTGGGTCATCTGCACGTCCATCGGGGCGTCCAGGACGACTAGGTTGGTCCGGCACAGGCAAGACACAAATCGGGAGATCCAACTCCGGTACACTTGGCGTTGCAGGCATGATCTTCTGGACATCGACACCTAATTCGCTAAGCCGATTGCGGACCTGTGACATGTCCATTGGCTGACCACTCTGATTTGCCTCGCGGATTTCCAACGAGATTTTCTCAATGATTTCGGCAGAAACATTGAATGCTTGCAAACGCTCAGATACAGCGTAGGTGAACGGATTGAACTCCTCAGGATCGTTCTGAAGAACTGATGGTCGATCATCTGATCTCGGGTCGTTGTCTTGACCCCAGCGTAGCGATCCGTTTTCAATTCGATCGCCAAGTTCTGGTCGGCCACCTTGTCTGAGTGTTTCCAGGATTGTATTGGCATCCTGGATGCTAAGATCGGGAGGTAGAGTATTCAATGCGATCGCTTTTTCAATGAAATCAATGCGTCGTTGGGAGTCAACGCGACTGGCAATTAAACCATTCGCGCCGCTTGAGTTCTGAGAATTCAAGACATCGATAACAAAGAGTGCATCAAGTGGCGTGACCGATTGGTCTGCATCGACATCCACCATTGCACTCTCAGATCCGGCGGGTGCAATACCGGATGGATTACCTGCAAACGACTGGTTAATCCGGTTGATTACGACAAGTGCGTCCAGAGGAGTAACCACACCACTTGCATCCGCATCCTCCGGCAGGGTGAAGTTGTGAAACGCATCGGCCGCCATCATCGCTCGGCTTTCAAGACTCTCGACAATCATTTTTCGCGAAAACGACTTCCGCGATAACCTAGACTTGCTCATATACAAAAACCTTTCGAATTCTTGTCAAAAAGTGAACCTTCCTAGTACGCCCTAAATAGCTCCACACCGGGGCAGGTGCGCTTGGGATAACTGATATTCCAATGAAAATGGCTTGGTCATTAGGATTTGTTTACCACAACAGTCCCCTAA
>VGZN01001089.1 GCA_016872635.1 Planctomycetota bacterium
ATGTGAGTGGGATCGACTCGGACTTGAAAGCGGTACCATTGTCCGTTCTTGAAGTTGCGATAGCTTGCGGTCTCGTTTTCACTTGCGTCGCTGCCGTCGATGCTGCTGATTCCAACCAATCCGCCACCCCAGCCGCCGCAGATGAACGAGCAGTATTCCTTGCCCACAGGAAAGGTCACGCCGGCAAAGAAATCGGAGCCGTCGATGCGACGCGCCGACCACTGCATCTCGTAGTTTTCCGTAGGGAAGTCTTTGCCCAGGCGGGTGATTCCGGTCAGCGGGTCGCCAAGCTCGAGCACCAGTTCGCCTTTCTGGTTAACGATCTCACCTTCGCCCCCGAAGTTGGTGATCTCCCAACCTTCCAGCCCGTCGGCGGGAAGAAGGGGTTTCCATGCCGATTCGGTTTTGGGCGCAGCGGCGGGATTGTCCTGGGCTTGCGCATTTTCAAGCGAGAACAGGAACATGCCGCACAGGAGCAGCGAGGAAGCAGCGAGTAGATCGGAGAGGTAACGCATCGTTTTGGGATCTAGGCAGGAGGAAAGAACGTGGACTATTGTATCCCGTGCTTGACCAGGGAACGCTAGCTACACGGCTAATCCCTCGGGAGGATCGACGAACTCGGGTTCAACAAGTTTCGTGATAACTCCTGATTCGTAGCCGCGGCGGAGCAGTTCGCGAACCGCTTGGCGTCCCCGTTGGCCGAAGTCCAAGGTCCAATCGTTGACGTACATGCCGACGAACGTGTCGGCCTTGTCCCGCTCCAGTCCCCGACCCCACCCCAGAGCATAATCGAGGGCAGACTTGCGATGCTCGAGCCCGTGGGCGATGCTCTGATAGAGATATCGGTTCACATCGCGGATGACTTCCGCGCCGAGGTCCTTGCGAATTCCATTGGCGCCCAATGGCAACGGCAGTCCGGTTTGCTCCATCCACCACTTGCCGAGATCGACGACGAGATGAAGGCCTTGGGATCCGTACGTGAGTTGCCCTTCATGGATGACCAACCCGGCATCGATCGCGCGGCCTTGATAGCTTCCTTGTTCGACGATGTCGAGAATCTCGTCGAAGGGAACCACGACATGCT
>VGZN01001090.1 GCA_016872635.1 Planctomycetota bacterium
GAGGAGTTCATGACCATTTCTCTTCACCTCAACAAGGACTCCCTACGTTGGTACCTGGAAGCGCCACTTCCCGACGAGATGAACGTACAGAAGCACGGGAGCTCCTGGCATCTATCCGTACAATGAGCTCAAAGGTCTATGATGACGTTGATGTGCTTGTCGCGAAATGTCTTTCTAATTACACTTTTGGTCCAGACGTTAATCTCAGCGAAGGTCGACTTGATCCCGTCCCACCCGATTTGCCAGGCCGCGTCGACCTGTCCGACCGCCAGCTTCATCCAGAATACCCTGCTACGTCTCCCATCGGTGTCGCTCAACGCGTGCTGTTCGATGAAAACCCAACTAAGTTCCTAAATCCAGACCGTAAGCCTCCAGTTTTTCGGTCATCCAGCAATGTTCATCGAAGGCACGTTGCGGAGATGTTGGCTTCAAAACTCTGCCATAAAAAGGCACGAAAGGAACGTGAATGTGGCTTTGCTCGGTTTTTCACTGTTTTAAAAAAGATTGATGATGATGGAATCGCTGTGTTACGAACCATTCTGGATTGTGTAACGGCGAACGAATCCTTCATCAATCCCTACCCTGTCAATCTTTCCAACTTGCACACGGTCCTCTCCACCTTTGCTGAAGTCGAATGCCTACGAACCCTCGATTTGCGGCACTGGTTTCATCAACTCAAGGCTGGAAAATTTCTGCAATCGATGATGACTGTTGCATTTGGGTCCTTACGACTGCTATGGGATACCTTGGCCATGGGTTTCAAGTGGGCTCCATTCATATCCCAAGCCGTAACTACAATGGCGGTTGTCGGTCAAGACGAAGCTTCCACCTGGACCGAGCTTCCCCACGTCATCGAGATCGGTAACGTCAAGATTTTCGTCATCTACGACAATGTTCTCGCCGGTGGCCCTGAAGTCGAGCTCGATGCGTTTTGGGAAGGTTTTTTGCAACGGCTAGACGACCTTAACATCCTCGTCAAACCTGGTTCCGACGTCAAAGCAGTCCGCGGTACTCATCTTGACGCTCTTGGTTTGAAGTGGTTGCCCCGCGGAAAAGACGGCTTGCGATGGTGTCTGCTCCCGAA
>VGZN01001091.1 GCA_016872635.1 Planctomycetota bacterium
CGCATCGTCGTCGGTCACGGTGGAAGCCACAGCCTTGCCTGCTTGTGGCTTCCCCGCTACTGATTTGTTGTCATCCCATTCCGATTTGGACCAGAGCGACAGACAGATACCGAAGCGCATGGATGCGTTGCGTAGGAAATCCCCGATGAGTTCTTTGTCCAAGTCGGGTTTGTCTGCCCGAACCGAACCGACACCGAGCATGGATTTGCCGAGGATGGTGAGGTTGCCCCACATGACAGCCATGCCGTTCACTTCCGTGATTGCTGGTCTGCCGTCAACCCAACCGCATGGTTCCCAAAACCAGTTCGGGTCGATGTCGATGAGGATGCGTGTGATTTCTGCGTGACCCACGAAATCGAGTTGGATGCCACCTCTCGGTAGTTTGCCGACGATGGACGGGTCTGGTACTGCGTATTTGGTGAGTATGTCTTCTAGTTTCATGCTTTTTCCCCTTTCAAAAGGAGCGTTCGGTTCGTCATTTTCTTGCTGTATTTTTCTGTTATTGCTGGTTCCATTGCTTTAATTGATTTGATGTCAAGGCTTGACCATGTTCTGCCTTTCCATGTGGCGACGACCGTGCCGTTGACGGTGGCGTATTCGTTGGAGCCAATCATCTCGCACAATTCCGCCTTCAATTTGTCTTCGATTTCCATGTACGCCTTTAATTCTTTTCTTACATGTTTCAGTTGTTCGACCAGTTCCGATGCCGTCGGCGGAAGTTCAATTGTCGTGCCCGTCGGTTTCTGATATCGGGCGCTAATCGTTTCGTATGACCATTGCCGTCGGGGGTGATACCGAGGTCGATGGACGTCAACCATTTCGCCACGGCGTCACAATGCTCCTGTTTTTCGGCGTCGGTTATCTTCTGTTCATGGATGTAGAGAACCATTGTCGAGTCGAATATCGCCCATGTGATGACATCCACATCGGCGCAGATGGCTTGCTGGATTCCCTGTATGCGCCAATAGTCGGGTAGTTCGCCGTTCCATTCGCGTGACATTGTTTTGATTTCCAAAACCAATCGTTCGTCCCCGTTTTCGTATAAACCGTCGAGGGTGGCTATCATGCGTGCGCCTTCGGGTG
>VGZN01001092.1 GCA_016872635.1 Planctomycetota bacterium
GGCAAGGTTTCCCAGTGCAGCACGATACGGTCGGTAAGGTCCAAACCCATGTCCTTGCGTTGCTTCTGCACACGGTTCACCAATTCGCGAGCCAAACCCTCCCTCTCCAAATCCGGGGTGAGGGCCGTATCCAACGCCACTGTGATGGCACCTTCGCTGGCTACCTGCCATCCCTCGATGTCTTGGGTAAGGACCTCCAAGTCTTCGGTTTCCAATCGGCAATGCACCCCGTCCAGTTCCAGTTCCAAGAATCCATTGTTAAGAAATTCCTCAACCTGTGCCGAAGAGATGGCTTGCAAGGCTGGACCCATTTGCTGAATCACCGTGGGATACTTCGGGCCGAGACGACGGAAATTCGGCCTCACTTTGCGCTGGATGCGGAATGAATCCCCACCCGCCCAGACCACCGATTTGATGTTCACTTCCGAACGAATCAAATCGAGCATGCTGCTCAAGCTTTCTGCGGTAAATCCAGCGGGCAAGATCAAACCCAAACGAGACAGCGGTTGCCTGACGCGAATGCCGGCTTTTTTGCGCAACGAAAGGGCCAAAGAACAGACCGCTTGCGACCATTCCATCCTCCTCTCCAAGTCCACCGAAATCAGATCGATCGCTGGTTGGGGCATACGAGACAAATGCACCGAACAAGGCCATGAACCCGGCTCCGCCTTGGACGGGCTTGCTGTCATAGAAGGTCCCAACCCTAACAAATCGCTGTACAAGACCTCGGCATAAAATGGAGCCAGCGGCGCCATCAGATGAGCCACCGTCAGCAGACATTGATGCAGGGTTTGAAAAGCCGCGGCCTTGTCTTGGCTCAAGCCATCTTTCCAGAAGCGCCTGCGGCTTAGGCGAACATACCAATTGCTCAGATGCATGTCCGTAAAGTCCTGTATCGCCCGGGCCGCACGGGTTGGCTCCATTTCGGTGTAGGCATTGTCCACTTCTTGGATCAAGGAATGCAATACCGAGAGGATCCAACGATCCATCTCCGTCAATGAGGCGGTAACCAATGGGCTGGCGGAGCCTGTAACCGATCCTTGGTCCTCGGGGAGAACTGCAGCAAAACCGTCGAGGTTGG
>VGZN01001093.1 GCA_016872635.1 Planctomycetota bacterium
TGGATTGGTAGAGGCGCCAAATCCGGTTTATCATATTCGGGAGTGTAATTTCTCTCGCCGATTTTGCGCAATACTTGTTTGTTTCGCTTCACCATTTCATCCGCATCTTTGCTGTCAATCATTTGTTTCACCACATCGTTCGGCGATTTTAATCCCGACAACAAACTGATATTTGCCGAGAAGTTCATCGAATCATATTGATTTACATTGTCCTCTGTAATTAGCGCCATTCGAATATTCATCGTTTGGAGCTCCTGCATAAACAGTTTAAACACATATGGAACACGTACTACGCTGAAACTGCGACCATATTTGGTGACTTGTTCCACATTCATCGATTTTCCGTCGAGTGCGTCGGCGTATTTGATGGGACCATCCGCCAAAGGACTCATAAATAGATTCTTCTCCGGATTGTAAATCGCCACACCGCCGGTCTTATTACAAACCGCCATATAATACTGGTCTCCGCGCACCAACATCGACTCGCGCAAGAAGTCTGTGGCGCCGTGGGATATAATTGCGTCGCGCTCCATTTCGCCGATACGCAATCCGCCGTCATTGGCTCTTCCACTCACCGGTTGTCGAGTCAGCTGGGTACGCGGTCCCGTCGCGCGGAAATTGACCTTGTCTTTCACCATATGTTTCAATCGCATATAGTAGGTCGGCCCCATAAAGATTTCCGACTCGATTTGTTCGCCCGTCATTCCATTGTACAAGACCTCGTTACCCGATGAATGGAATCCGGATTTGGTCAGTAATCGGCCAAATGGTGCCAGCTGACTATCGTCCGCCATAAATGCGGTACAATCGCCGTGCGAACCATTGAAAACACACGCTTTGCCGACAATACATTCGACTAGTTGGCCGATTGTCATTCTGGTGGGGATGGCGTGGGGATTAATGATGAGGTCGGGGCGCACACCATTGCTGGTGAATGGCATATCTGCCTCTCTGATTATCATTCCAATTGTGCCTTTTTGTCCCGAACGCGACGCCATCTTGTCGCCGATTGCGGGCATTCGTTCTTCGCGGATTCGCACTTTGGCGATGCGTGTGCCTTCTTCGCCTTCGGTGATAAATG
>VGZN01001094.1 GCA_016872635.1 Planctomycetota bacterium
TGTCTGCAGAATTGTTAAAAGAGTATAAGGATGCGACCGATAATTTCATTGCTGCTGCGAAAGCAGTGCCTGCCGACAAATTACATAAGGCGCCTTCAAATGACGAGTGGTCGCCGGCAAACATCATTCATCATCTAGCCGACACCGAGGCTCACTTCTACATCCGGTACTTGAAGATCCTCACCGAAGATGTCCCGCAGACCGATTTCTTCGATGAAAACGTCTACCCTGCAAAGCTCAAATATCAGAGACGCGATGTTGATTATTCCCTTCGCCTCGTGCAATCGCTCCGGGAATCCTTTTACAACATCATGAGCAACTTCACCCCCGATGAATGGGAGAAGAAGGGGCGCAATAGCGATGTCGGAGAATATCCGATCATTGCTCTCATCAAGAAGTCACGAACCCACATGAAAGATCACCTCAATCAATTAAATGAGGCGGTTGCTAACTCCTAGTTGCCATCCATGATGTGACGGTTTCCGCGATCGTAGGTGAGGTAATTCCAGGTCCAATCGGCCATCGTGCCGATCTTGTTCCGGCCACCCAGTAGATAGATCAAGTGGAGCCAGAGCCAGGCATACCAAGCGGGAATTCCCGCGATTTTCAATGGGCCCACCTCGACTACCGCTTTATGGCGGCCAATGGTCGCCATCGATCCTTTATCGCGATACTTAAATGGCGTAAGCGCTTTGCCTGTGTGTAGCGCTTGGATCTGTTTTGCCACATGGCGCGCTTGTTGCATCGCAACGGGTGCGACCATTGGATAGAGATTGCCCGTCGCATCTACTGCGCCCGCGTTATCGCCAATTGCCCAGATGTGTGGATGACCTTTGACTTGCAACGTCTCGAGGCAATCAATCCGCTTTTGCGAAATTGGAAGGTTCAAATTTTCAATAGTAGGTTCACCTTGAACTCCTGCTGCCCAAATGGTGATTTCCGAGCCAACTGCTTCACCATTTGTGAAAGTGATTTCTCGAGGCGCAACCGATTGCACTGCTGTATTTAGAATGACATCAACGCCCAATCGTTTGAGATCTCGTGCAGTGCGATCAGAGAGTGATTGGCTAAATGAG
>VGZN01001095.1 GCA_016872635.1 Planctomycetota bacterium
CTCCTCGCACTCGGTCAATGCGGTCGTTCGGCAGAATATATGAATTCCCACCTTCGAAGACTTCTATCCTATATCGCAGCCTTACTGCTATCGTTCACGGTCGGGATTATAGGAGTCGCACAAAACGGTTGGTTTGGGAGTAGCGATCTACTGCCCTACGCATTTTATTGTATCCCATTCGCTCTCTTTCTTTGGACGATTTCATCTTTGTTTTTCCGAATGACGCGCCAATGGCGCTCATGGTTAGCGACCCCAATCGGTTTTATTTTGGGAGCAATTGCAGGGTTTATCGGCACTTATGCCGTGGCAATCGTGCTTGGTCCTTGGTTTGGGGCCATGAGCGTTCCTGTGCTTAAGAGTTGGTGTGTGACCGCCTCAATTTTTATTCCGCTTGCATACCTTGTTCGAAGAGATGGATTGGGGAAGATGTCGATAGGTGGCGGGATTGCTATATTGGGGGCTGGACTGGCGTTTTTCTTTGCAATCTCTCCATTATGGTCACTCGCAGCCAGTAACCAACACCTGACCACGGCATTCTTCCAACATGTTCCCGGAGATGGTGAGTTGAAAATTGATGGCGAGCCTGACTGGCTCACCAATGAGGATCGTGACCTGCTAGTGAGTAGTGGCCTAAAGGGTCGGCTGGATTGCTTTAGTAGTGGTGGTAGTAATACAACGGAATGGCCACGTGCTAAAGCATTCGTCATCTTCACTTCTGATTTGTCCGGGACGGTTCGTTTGCCACAACCAAAGCATTCGACAATCCTTTATGTGCAACGTAGTGATGGGTTTGTCACCCTACCTGAAGGGGTGCCCACTTTCAATAGATCGTTAGAGTTTTACGAGGATGAATATGGATGGCACTACTGGGTTGAGCAGGCGTCGGGCGCCAAGAGTGGCGGCGGACTCAGCCTCAAAACAACAAAGCCGAACAAGGCGGTAGACTCAACGCGCTAACGCGCGTGAGTCACCTAGACGTTCGTGCTTCAGGTCGGATTTACTCGTACTCGTACTCAGTGAAACGGTACTCGTACTCGTACTCGTACTCGAAGGGGCGCAGATGACCGAACCATTT
>VGZN01001096.1 GCA_016872635.1 Planctomycetota bacterium
ACAAAGGAAAAACAAGGTTCAGCCGACGATCGTTTTTACATCACTGTTCCAGCTCAGTGGAA
Source organism: Planctomycetota bacterium (assembly GCA_016872635.1). GTDB lineage: Bacteria > Planctomycetota > Planctomycetia > Pirellulales > Pirellulaceae > JBKCUI01. The sequence goes on from VGZN01001096.1 coordinate 63, forward strand.
TGCAGAAACAGTTGCTGCTGCAGTGCAGCAAGCGGCCAGGGGCGAGGAAACACCTCTTCAAAATGGTGCTCAAATACGAAGTCTCTTCCTCAAGCACGTCGATTCAAGGACACCAGGATTTGAAGTCAGACAAACCGGACGATTCGCCGGTTCGTCAGTTTACTACAACTCAGCAGATGCTGTTGTTACATTAGAATCGGGTGTTTACTGGCGGTCCTACAAGCAGGAGACATTTTTCGGTGGCCAAGTTGGTATCACTGCAATCGACACCAAAATTGGCGTACTAGCGAGCAATGGCTGGGTTCGATTACTATCGGGTGAACGTGCAACGCTCAGTGCTTTGCAGAAATGGTTTCGCTCATTTCGTGGTGCATCAAATGACCAAATCAATACAACACTCGATGCTCTTATTTCTCCATTTCACGTCGATACATCAGCAACTCAGTTGGGCATTTTCATCGGTGGTACGGGAATGCACTTTCTCGGACTTGGAAACGTAGAACGACTCTACAATGTCTATGAGGGCAGTACGTTCTATTACGGTGGTATTGGGAATCCAATCGATTTTGATTCATTAAAGGACCACTTGAAGTTCGACGGCGGTTTTGGTCTTGGATGGACAACCATTCTAGACCGCGCGGTCACGGATATTCAGACGTTCCTTCAGCCTGGTCAGGAAATCCATATTTTCGGTTTCAGCCGAGGCGCGGCGATGGCAAACGAGCTTGCCAAACGCCTAGCTGTCCTTGGAATGCGAGTTGCATTCGTCGGTATGTACGATCCTGTGTATTCGGTTGGCAGAGCAGGCCAGAATTCTCGATATGTTGACTCAACTTATTCAGGTTGGTTCGGCAACTATGTTAATGGAACGATCTCCGGAAACGTGGATGCAGCTGCGGTACTGTATGCAATCAACGAAGACCGTTCCTTCTTCCCTGCAACACAATTTACACCGCAAGGTAGCACCAAGCTTCTAACAATGATGTCTCCTGGTGCCCACTCCGATATCGGTG
>VGZN01001097.1 GCA_016872635.1 Planctomycetota bacterium
GAACCACCAAACCGTTCATCATTTGCTCGCACTCCATCGCGAACTGTCGTGGCAGACTCCGCGTGCAAAAATCGGGATCGTTGCGCATTTACCAACGGGTACTACAGCACCCATTGCAAAACTTTGTGCTTCCTTCGACAGTGTCGAAGTCGTTGAAGCCGAGGCTCAGCTGTTCCAGTCCCTTTGCGCTGCGGATTCTTGGATCCTCATCGAAACGCCGTCTTGTCCTGAAAGCATCGTTTTCGCGGAAGCGTTGATCGACGTGGCTGAAGCGATACGACTACCTAGCTTTGCAAGCCAGATCCCGGCCAGCCACATTCCCGTGAGTCGTAAAGTGGTAAAGCCACTAAGTTCACGACGGCTACCTCGCTTCTCGTCCGGCGATAACGCTGATCTAGCCTCGGCGATCACGGATGTGATCGCTCGCCGATTTGAAGCTTTGTACACGGTTCCGATGGTTGCATCGGTGGGGAACGAAACCAAGGATCCAGATTGGGTTCACGAGAGACTGCGTGTAGGGCTGGGCACCGGAATGAGACGGCACGAATCGAACACGTTTCAAAACAGCGGCCCGAATGCAAGCAATCCAGCTGGTCGGCGTGCTGCATGATGGATCGCACGTCGCTGCTAAAACTAAATCCTGAAGGGTTCGGATTGTAACGGTATCAATGCTTTTATTTATTTAAGATTCTCGAAACGATCGATGAAGAGATTGATGACGCGAAAATGGGGCATGATGGAATCGCAACACGCGTGTCGATCCGAGGGTAATGGAGTACGAGATCAATGAGTCGAGCCGGGCAAACAAAGTGGCGTTCAGCATTTTTAGGACTGGGACTCCTCACCGTGTCTGGTTCGGGAGTTTTTGCACAGCAATCCGCGCCTCCGGCGCAAGGGATTCCTGCAGCACAAGGTACCCCGGCGGGCGGTAATCTTTCTGAGCCCGTCTTTCGGGTTTCTAAGAACGAGGCGTCTCCAACGACCCCGGTTTCAGCCCCCGTAGCTGCGCCCCATCCGCTCGATCCTGCATTGGCATTAGCTCGACAGTCCCTTGCCTTAATGCAGTCTGAAA
>VGZN01001098.1 GCA_016872635.1 Planctomycetota bacterium
TCTCCGACATCCTGCATGCCTGGAAGGTTTGCCATGAGTGCGAGTCTGGACAGTTCGTTACGTGTTCGCAGCATCGCGCCTCCTGCACCGAGCATGCTTCCGAGGAGCGTCATCGCCAGGATTGGGACCATGGCATAAGGCCAGGCGAGCCAACTCGATGCCGCCGAGAGTGCTTTTGGTTTCGGCGATGGTTCCGGCGAGGAGCGTTTCACATCGTCGACCACCATCGCGATGGTGCTCTGCGTGAAGGATTGGTTGTGCGGTGTCTCGGGTAGCTCATCCAGCAACTCGTAGGCATGTCGCAGTTCCCCCAAGCGTCGGCGGATCGATTCGTCCGAAACGAGTTTTTGCTCAACGCTCGCAGATTCGGATGCGGACAACTCGCCGTCCAAGTAGGCGGTGAGTAACTCGTCGAGGGGTTCCGAAGCAGGTTCGTTCATGACTCTTCCTGGTTCTCCACGGGAGGCGATTCCTGCGGAGTTGTCCCGCTTTGGATGTAGGGATCGAGCAGGTTCTTTAGATTCACCCTGGCCCGCATCAAGAGCGATTTAACGGCTTGCACGCTCAGCCCCATCGTCTCTCCGATTTCTTGGTAACTCATCCCTTCAAACTTGCTCAGGAGGATTGCGGTCTTCTGCCGTTCGCCGAGGGCCTCGAGTGCTTGAAGCACGATTTGCGATCGTTCGTCGCGATCCATGCGGCGGGCGGGTTGAAAACCGCTCGGGGCGACCGCAATGTTTTCGATCAGCAATCCAGCGGTCGAACTATTCTCCGCTTTCGACAATTGAAACTCCTTGCGCACTCCCGAGTCGCGGACGAAATTCGACGCGACATTGTGGGCGATTCGGTACAGCCATGTGGAGAATTTGGCGGTAGGAAGATAGTTCTTTCGGGATTTGTAGACGCGAAGAAAAACATCTTGAGCAAGATCTTCGGCCTGTTCCGCGTTCCGGGTCCAGCCGCTCATGAAGCGAATCATTTTGCGTTGATATCGGTCGATAAGCATTTCGAATGCCACCGCATCATCATCGCGCACTCGCAGCATCAGACCGACATCGGGATCGACGCGTGC
>VGZN01001099.1 GCA_016872635.1 Planctomycetota bacterium
TCGCAACCCAAGCGACTCAAGGAGCGTTCGCCCAGCGATCGCTTCTTCTACCGGATCCGCGGTGAGGCTGTATCGGATGGTGTCACCGATGCCCTCCAAAAGTAACGCGGCGATTCCTGCGGTGGCCTTTACGAGTCCTGCGGGTGGAGGGCCTGCTTCGGTAACACCAAGATGCAGTGGAACATCGGTTCGTTCGCTCAACATCCTGTAGGCCTCGACCATCAATGGTACGTTTGAGGCTTTCACAGAAATTTTCATCAGGTCGAAATCGACTTCATGGAAATAAGCCATCTCTTGCATCGCAGATTCAACCATCGCGGCCGCAGTCAGACCGCCGTGCTTTTCATATAACGATGGGTCAAGCGACCCACCATTAACACCGATCCGTATTGGGATTTTGCGGTCACGAGCTTCGGTTGCAACTGCCTTGATGTGTTCTGGTTTGCGAATATTTCCAGGATTGAGACGTAACCCTGCAACACCTGCTTCCATCGCAGCGAGAGCCATTTTGTACTGATGGTGAATGTCAGCAATGATCGGCAGAGGCGATCGGGGAACAATTTGTGCGAGCCCTTCGGCGGCTTCTTGTTCGTTGCAGGTGCATCGAACAATGTCACACCCCGCAGCCGCGAGTGCGTAGATCTGCTGCAACGTGCCTTCAACATCGGCGGTCTTGGTGGTGGTCATGGACTGCACCGTGATCGGTGAACCACCACCGACTGGAATGTTGCCAACATGAATCTGCGTGGTGTTGCGACGTTCAAACATCGCTTTCATTCTGCCAGCCGAATGGCGCTATTGGTCACCCCAGCGGGTCCGTTATGTCCAGATAGAGACCTGTAGCGAACAAAAACAGCACAAGTGCGACCACAACGAATGTGACTGGAACCATCTTGGATATATCTGCGAAGTACCGACGCCCGCGTCGTGAGCGCAACCTCTCGTAAGTGGCAACCGCAGCGTGGCCCCCGTCAAAGGGAAGCATCGGAAACATATTGAAAACTCCCACGAACACGTTCACGGCAGCCAGCAACAAAAGAACGCCCTTCGGGCCGTCATCGCGACCGATCG
>VGZN01001100.1 GCA_016872635.1 Planctomycetota bacterium
GATTTCGTGATTGCGTCTCATAGGTATGGGGTGTTTGAGTGGGTATTAGGCGTTTTCGGTGGGTAATGTTTTCAGGGCTAGGATGCTGAAGTTGCTGTTTTCTTGTACGATGGTATTGCTCAGGTGGCCGAGTCCGGTAATTTCCATTTCCACGACATCGCCATTTTGCAACCATTGTTCTTTGTATTGGGGATCGTTGAGTTTGCCGGTTCCGTTGAGTTCTAGGAAGCAACCGGTACCCACGGTACCACTGCCGATGACGTCACCGGGGAAGATGTCGGCGCCGTAGGCGCATCGCTCGATGATTTCTGCGAATGTCCAGTCCATATCGCCCACGCTCCCTTCACTCACTTGGATGCCGTTTACCCAGCATTTCATGTTGAGGTTGTAGGAGTGGCCTGTATGTCCGGGTTTAGCGGTAATTTTATAGGGCTCAAGTTCATCGGGGGTTACGAGCCATGGACCGATGACGGTGCTAAAATCTTTGCCTTTGGCGGGACCGAGGTTGAGCAGCATTTCTTCCATTTGAAGACGTCTTGCACTCATATCGTTCATGATCATGTAGCCCGCGATGTATTGATCGGCGTCTTCGGCTTTCACGTTTCTGCCATGTTTGCCTAGCACAACGGCTGCTTCGAGTTCGAAGTCCAATTTTTCAAAATGGTCGGGCATGCAGGGGATGGCGCCGGGACCTTGGATGGCGTTGTGGTTGGTAAAATAGAAGATAGGGTATTGGTCGAATTCAGGAATCATGGGAACGCCGCGATTTCTTCTGGCGGCGGCCACGTGTTGACGGAAGGCGTAACCGTCTCTGCAGCTACTGGGCTGGGGCACGGGTGCTAGGAGAATATCGTCTGAGCATGGCACGGCGAGGTGGCTGTGGTTACCAGCGAGGATTTCCGTTTCTACGGCTTTGGCCAGGGCACTTTGGTTGTCCCAATCGTTGAGCATATCGCGCATGTTGTTGGCGATGGCGGGTTGAATGGTGTTGAGGGGGTAGATGTTGGCATTAACCAAAATCCCAGTTTGGGGTTGACCATCGGTTTTGAAGGTGACCAATTTCATACT
>VGZN01001101.1 GCA_016872635.1 Planctomycetota bacterium
CTGGTGGGGCCAATGTTTCAACGCGACTGACTATCAGTCCCGGTGCAATTTGGGCTGCACGAAGTGAAGTGCCTTGGGCCACCATCCTGACCGGAGCCTCCGGTTCTGGACCGACAACGATCAATGTCCGCGTCGATGCCAATCCCGGCGTTTATCCGAGAACTGGAGTCATCCGCGTCGCTGAGCAACCATTCACGCTCAAGCAGGCTGGGCGCTACATCAACATCCTGAACCCGGAGACCAACAAACAGTGGGAGAATACATTGGCGGAGACCGATGGGGGACTGATCACGCTGAAAGTGCAGACCGAGGTAGGGGCGGCTTGGGAGGCTGTCAGCGCTGCCGATTGGGTGACTGTCGCCACGGGAGCCCAAGGATCGGGACCAGGAACGGTGATGCTGATCGTGGATTCATTCGCGGCCCCGACCAGTTCGAGGCAGGCCGAGATACTCGTAGGCCCCAAAAAATTCTACGTGGTGCAGAGGACCTATGCCGCAAGCGTTACCCCGAATGCCATTGAGGTGGCCGGGTCTGCGACCACCGGTCAACTGGTGGTCAACGTCGGTTTGGCCGCGAAATGGAAGGCGTTGGCTCTGGTTCCGTGGATTCGGATCCTAGGGGGCGAAGATCGTTCCGGAAGCGGCATCCTGAACTATGAAGTGGTCGCCAATCCGGGTGAGAGCCGATCCGGAAGCCTGCTAATCGCAGGCGAATTGGTCTCGGTGACCCAAAAATCGGGCACAGTTGCCATCCCGGCGCGGATTTCGATCGGGCGTGTGGTTGATGGAGTGATTCGCATTTCGATTGGCGGCACTCCGGGACTAGCCCATTTGCTAGAGTCTGCGCCTGATGTCTACGGACCATGGACAACCGTTTCGGGCGTACCGCCAGTCATCCCCAATGATGCCATGACAGATACCCCGCTTGACGTCCCATCGCCGGGATCGGTCAAGTTCTTCCGGGTTCGAAGAAATTGATTGTCACTGTTTAGCATCGGTCTGGATTCCGGACCGATGCTAGTGCTGATGCTCGCAGTGACTGTAACCTAAACAAACTGGTCTTGA
>VGZN01001102.1 GCA_016872635.1 Planctomycetota bacterium
CAGCAAGTAATCCAGACATTGACCGGAAGGCTTCCCAATGCGACCGAGGTTAATTACTGGGTTGCTCGCATGGAGGCACTTGGTTCGCCGGAGCTGATGATTAACGAGATCATGGCGCAGAAACGATAGACTTGGCGAGCATTGTGTTTAACCTAAGCCATCTTAAATCGCCGAACCATTCGCACTCGCCCGTATAAGCAATACGGACTGGACAGCCGGTACGGACTGGTTAACCGGTACCAGATAGCGAAGAAAAACGGATAGGGTGGACTCTGCGCTCGATTCTTTTGGTGCGGCTGGCCGAAGTAAAGGGTGTCGCCGCAAGCATTCAGGCAAAAGAGCACGGAATCAGCTCCTGGATTTTGCGTCCCACCAATAACGACCAAACCGCATTGCACCAAGGCCAAGGAAGGCTGACTCAGCCGATCGAGGTGCTGAGTTAGTGATCGCCATGGTGACAAAGCATCCAACCGAGGTTACGAGCGATGCGCAGTCCTTCGTTCAAACGAGCCCTTCGGGCAACAATCCGTGCTTGTGTTGTTGCCATTTCCGCTTCCAATGTAGCTTACGCCGATTGGAACGCGTCATTGGTCTCCATTCCAGCGTCATGCGTTGTGCATGACTCTGGAATGGAGTTTTTACCCCTGCGATTCCGAGCGATTGCAGAGTTGGATGCACTTGCTGAATCGCTACCGTCTAGCAATGCTCCGTTCGAATTGAACGGTCCTGTGGAAATAGTGCGCGAGGCAACAACCGATCATTGTGTGCTCGCTGCGGTGCGGCATGCGAATCAGGAAAGGTTGTTCTCACACATCGATTGGGCTCGCAACCAAGCCATTTGGTTTTACAGCGCCGCCAACGATTGGATCGATAACTACCCGGTAATGCGAACCTCCTGGAATCGGGTGATTCGATCAAATTCGCCGTTTATCGCTCGTATGCTCGTGAACGCGTTGGATAATGCCAGCGTTCTGTCGGATAGAGCGAGGGACCAAGCCCTTGAGGTCGACAATGCACTGGTTGCGATGGAAATGGTGGAGGGCGAGCCATTGCCTTGGGA
>VGZN01001103.1 GCA_016872635.1 Planctomycetota bacterium
GTTTCTGTTCGGCCCGACTGGACCGACAGTTCGGAAGTCCTCGGATATGTCGACCTTAACGATCGATTTCGTCCTGGCCGAATACTCCAACAAGCCAAAGATGCGGCTAACGATCCAAGCCAATTCCATGTGTGCTTGATTGACGAGATGAACCTGGCTCGTGTCGAGCACTATTTTGCAGAAGTGCTCAGTGCTATTGAAGATCGCCAGCCCTCACCAATTGGCGGTTTTCAATCGACGGCGTTCATTTCACAAAAGCTGCCCCTTGAGTTTCTCGAGTGGCAGGAGCAAGTGCTCCCATCGAATATGGGGATCGTAGGAACTGTGAACATGGATGAGAGTTCGCACGGTTTCAGTCGCAAGGTGTTGGATCGCGCTTTTACGATAGAGTTGTCTGAAGTGGATCTCAGCCTCGAGAGCGCATCACCAACTGCAGCCGCGTCCACAGTAGCTTGGTCGATGGAATATTGGAGGTGCAAAGCCACTCGTCTATCGGAAGCAGATTTTTCCTCGCCGGCAAATCGTCTGATTGCAGAACGTGCTACGAGTCATTTACAAGAGATCAACCGTTCCTTGATCCACTGCCAGTTGCAAGTTGGCTACCGGACGCGAGACGAAGTCATCATGTTCATGATCAATGCAGGAGAGGTCAGGGGCCTGTTTCGTACGAGGAGCGGTGAAGCGGTCGACCCACTCGACCTCGCCGTGATGATGAAGGTGCTTCCTCGTTTGGTTGGTGGTAGCAACTCGATTCGTCAAACTCTGATGGGATTGATTGGCGTTGCTGTCGTTGGCCAGGCGTTTGGCTTAGAGGAAGAGGTGAACCCGGTGGTAGAAAGGTGGATCGCTGATGGGCGACAAGACCTCATCGAGGATGCAAAGCTTCCCAGGTCTGCTGCCCGACTGTGCCTCATGTGGAAACGGCTTGAAGATGGCTATACATCTTATTGGTTGTAAGCATGCGACGACTTTTTTGCCTAGCTACAAGCAAGTTTACGATCTACTGGGATCGTGTTCGCGACCGCGATCACGCAATCTTGGCTCGTTCACTCCCAGT
>VGZN01001104.1 GCA_016872635.1 Planctomycetota bacterium
GTTCAGCTAGCGATAATGTCGCGGTTGGTTGGCAGAGGGGGCTGATGAAGGCGGATTTGCCCGACGACTGGATCGATTGATAGCTTCCTTGGTTCGGAGTCCGGTGCACGTGGATTTGCTCGGTCTGAATATCGACGACCCAGTACTCGGGAATGTCGTGCTCGGCGTAGAGCCTAGCTTTCTCTCCCAAGTCATGTTCCGTGCTGGAATCGGAGACTTCGATCAAGAGCAGAACGTCCGAGTGCGTCGGAGGTATTCGATACTGCCGGCCCTTCGGGCCTGGGGAAATCACTGGCTGCCCGTTCGGGCCTTTGGATGCATGCTGGCTGCTCAGGCCTGGAAGGCCGATACAATGACTGCCGTGGCTCCCAGAGCCACGGTCTGCAGGCGCCTCCGCTTGGAAAGGCCTGAAGGGCCGACACAATAACTCGTCCCCAAATGAGGTCTCATTGCGCAAACCATGATTCTGTCGGCCCATTCGGGCCTGGCGATCCGTGTCGGGCTGTTGGGCTTCCAGTCTGCCGACACCCTGTACATGGGAAAGATTGGCACAGATCGCTTTCGATGCTCTCCTACGGCTCGCTTCATGGTAATAGGTTGCATAGGAACTTGTATCCAACTAGGTGATAGAATTATGAATCGCAGATTCGCTCTCGTTGACCCAGCAAAAGGCCAAGCCCAATGCAATCCATCTCGATCGGATCGTTTCAGATCATTCGCGAACTTGGCCGCGGAGGCATGGGAGAAGTCTATCTTGCTAGGGATACGAGATTGGACCGCGAGGTTGCCATCAAAACGTTGCCTGCTCATTTGGGGCACGATCCGGATCGATTGATACGCTTCCAACGCGAAGCCAAGGTATTGGCATCGCTCAACCACCCCGGTATCGGTTCGATCTATGGTTTGGAGGAGTGCGATGGCAATCAGTACTTGATTCTTGAGTATATCGAAGGAGAGACTCTTGCCGACCGTTTGAGTCGAGGTCCGATGGCTCTTGATGAATCGCTGGCTATTGCTAGGCAGATCGCCGAAGCGCTCGAAGTCGCACACGAGA
>VGZN01001105.1 GCA_016872635.1 Planctomycetota bacterium
CGTGAGTGCTTGGTCAATATATTGGACTTTTTGGTCGCGTTCCACGTCGCTGTTCAAAATCAAGTTGGCAATCGTGATATGGACACCTTTGAGGGATGATTCGACTTTGACGCGACTGGGTTCATCATCCGAGTCATATTCGGGCTGGTCTTCGATGGCATCTTCCGCGTCCGAATTATCGTCATCATCCATTTCTTCGCCGGTCGTCGGCGCAAATTGCGTCGTCACCTTGGCAAACATTGCGTCGATAGTCAGCAATTTCGACGCATCCGCGGTCTTCACTTCCAGTTTGCTCAGTTTATTGCTGATGATTTCCTTGGCTACCATTTCCACATATTTCTGGGTGGGGACACCGGATTTAGGATACACCAAGTCGATACCGGGTTCGGCACCATACCCGAATGCCGCCAAAATCATTTTAATAAGTCTTTCATTGATAATCTCGGGACTGGGACGCGCACTGCGTTCTCGGTCGAGCGCATCCATTATATTCATTGCCAGGCGCTTATATGTTTTGCGCGGGAGCGGGAAATCACCGTGACTACTACCGGCCTCAATATCAAAACTCATAATCTTGTATGGCACCAAGCTCTCTTTTTCCGGCAATGCTTTAATTTGGGCCTGCGACGCCACATATTCATATGTACAAGTGGTAGTGCGAACGGCACAAGGACGCGCGCGATTCGACAGCATAATCCAGCCATTGGGCGCAATATGGTTGATGTGAAAGAACCGCAACAGAGGCGGAAGATTCGATTCGTAGAGCTGGGTTTTGGGCACGAATGGACACGGGCGTCGCGACCCATCCGGCATTTTCTTGTACCAGAGGCTTTTCACTTTATTTAGCGCAACCGTGTTGGAGAATACCAGCTTCACGAACTTGGATTTCTTGCCGGCGGTGAATCCGTAGAGTTTCTGGCTATCCACGATGTTGTATTGGATGAGCGAGTCTTTGTAGTAGTCGCCCATTTCGCGGCGGATATTGCTAATCATTTTGCCCGCGTGATTGTCGGTCCATTCATCGCCGACTTTGATATAAAAGAATGGCTTGTAA
>VGZN01001106.1 GCA_016872635.1 Planctomycetota bacterium
TCAATTTCCCGCAAAGGACTTCGTCGCACACCAAGGTGCTGTCCAGCCAGCCGCAGACTCATGTCAATATCGATCCAAACAGGAAGCACAACCCCTGCCTTCCGGGCAGCGGTACCCAACAAGGCAATGTGCGCTGCGCAATCCACCATTGCCGCGACAGAGACCTTCCCTGGGGCGATTTGATTCGCTTGCACAATCAGTTGCGCGGAGAATGTGTCACCCACCGGATATGCAATCATGATGTGCGCGTACTTTTGAGTTGTCGCAAGAGCTAGGGCTTCCTTCGCCGTAAATGCCATAAGCCCTGCGAAGCGATCCGGTGGTACCGCAGTGATGATTCGATCAATTAAGGGGAGACATCGCACACTTTTTGTCGCAACCCGTATGCTTTTCCCTGCCGCAATGGCAACAGATACCATCGCCGCGACATTCGCATCAAACGCATCGAGGTCGACGACGGCAGTGGGGAGGGCGAACGTGTCATGGTCTCGGAGGTAGTGCAGCACACAGTGTATGCCCTCCTTGTAAGGCTTTGAGGACGATTGGCGACGCCTCTTAATGATTCGCTTGGTGAGTATGACAGCAGCCAAAGCGGTCGTACCCACAACTGCTACAATCGAGAGACCCAATTCGAAAAAATGCATTGATTTTGTTTCCTTATATCCCTGCACCCATCAAAAATACTTTTACTTTTTTTGCATCGGAACTTTCTTTCACACCACAACGTCTAACGACCATACGTGTACCACCCAAAAAAAAATTTTTTAATGTACTTTTGGCTTCTAAGATCGATCTAGCGAAGACGTGCGTCGTTCTCTTTATTGTTATGCCCCAACCTCGAGGTCATACTCCCACTGCGGTGCGGCTTTGTGATAATTTTTGCAATTCCATTCCCGAACGTCTGTTGCTTCCCTGCACTTTCCGACAACACCCGCCCCAAGTCTATCGTCGCAACCTTGATCGATGTTGCGCCTTTCAACTGCTCTGAGGGTGAAGGGGAGGGCGGACGCGAAACCCCCGATACAGCCGTAAATTGCCTCAGCCGCTCATCCCG
>VGZN01001107.1 GCA_016872635.1 Planctomycetota bacterium
CGGAAAATGCATTATACGGGTTCGGCACCACATTGATGAGCTTCAATACATCTGTTAGCGCACTCTCACTGCCCGTTACAGTGCGGTCTGTTTGCATACTCCATCCATACATGGGCTTGCCCTGATTCATTCCGGAACACACATAGTTCTTGTATTCCTTGTTCACACGCAGTTTGATCAAGACATCTGTTGACAGATTTTTCTGATCCTTCTTAAGTAAAGGATTCGCTATCCAGGAAAGACTTCCGTATACTTGTCGCTTGGCAATCGCATTGCCCGCCTCGATCTCGAGCATTTTCTGATAAAGGAAATTTCCTGTTCCTTCCGCCTGCGAAGGGATATATGCCTGGAAATCAAACCCGGAAACAAAATTATTTACCGTAGCCTGATCACAGGAAAAAATGTAAACAGGTTGTAAACCTCCCATGACGGGGATTCCCAGATCACTCACCAAGCGGTCACTCGGATCCCACAGCATATTGGCTCCATAATCCATTCCAAGGAAGGAGTTTTCCCCAAAAGCCATGTACAAACGCGCACCTGATTCCAAATCGATCGCGTAGCCCGGAAACCATCCCATACCTGTACCTGTCCCGTCGGGCTGTCCGTATTTATTCACACTTGCACTTTTCCGCATTGCGCCAGGCTCGCAGCCTCCAACGTTGAGCGCGGCATCTCTTCCTGTTTCGATGACCGGACAGCGTGTCCATTTCGAGCGGTCGGAGGTTATGACAAGATCAATGCTCGGAAGAAAACTGATCGAGGCATTTGCCCGTGAGGTTCCGGGTGATGAAAGATCGTAATAGGCCATCGGCATGTAATCGGTCTGGTATCCGGTCAATCGATGCGGCGCGATACCCCCGCCCAGAATGGATGCAAAATGTTTATCGTCATCCACGCCCACCTCATCCCGGTAACTGCAAGGATCGAGGTATCCGGCTGCATCCGGTGTGCATTCATAAGCGCTATTGGAAGGATCGGTTTCCGGAGCGTAGATCCCTGAACGGATCCAGTTCGTCGGGAAGAATGCATCATTATCTGAAACAAAAGTGA
>VGZN01001108.1 GCA_016872635.1 Planctomycetota bacterium
CGGCCTAGAAACCGTTCCAATTCATGGATTTGCACGCTCAGTGTTGCTGGGGTTACTCCCAGTTTCTCGGCCGCTTTGGCCATGGTCCCCTCGCGTGCGGTGACCCAAAAGTACATCAAATGGTGGTAATTCAGCCCTTCCATGAATCGTTTACTTTTTCTAAAGGATTGTGCTGCAAAATTGGGGGAAACTTGGAAGGTATATCGCCGTACTATTCCAATAGACGTGGTTAAACCAGTTTTGCTCGTTTATAAGGAATAGCGTTGTGCTGATATCCATTCATGCCAAAGGGGAATCTCTTTCCGATAGTTTACGAACTTGGATCGAAGACCGACTCGAGTCGGCGATTGAAAGGGTGGCCGGCCATTGTCAGCAAATTCAAGTGTTTCTCACGGACGAAAACGGGCCTATGAAGTCTGGGATGGATAAGGCCTGCCGAGTGGTTGTGCAAATCGACCATCAACCGAGTCTGGTCGTGACCGACCGCGACAGCAATGTCGCCAAGGTGATCGATCGGATCGCGGATCGATTGGCTGTCGCGGCAAGTCGTCGAAGCGAACGGCGTCGTGAGCACCGCCACGGATAACCGTGGCTTGACGGAGGCGTACCATTAAGAACATTGGCTCAGCCAGATGTGGCTTGAGCCGTGTTCCAACCATTACTGCTGGCACGCGTGTTATGCCGTGTATTTTAACCCAAACGTCTGAGCAACCGCTTCATTGGTAACCGTACCTTGGTGGATATTCAATGAATCTCGGATCGGTTTGGACTCTGAGATTGCTCGTTCGGTACCTTTATCCGCGAGCATCACGGCCCAGGGGAGCGTAACATTGCAAAGGGCGAACGTGCTGGTGCGACCAACGGCGCCAGGCATGTTGGTAACGCAGTAGTGAACCACATCGTCGACCATGTACGTCGGATTCTTGTGCGTGGTAGGCTTGCTGGTTTCGACGCATCCTCCTTGATCGATCGCAACATCGATGATAACACTGCCCGGTTTCATCAGTTTCAGATCGTCTTTTTTAACCAAATAAGGGGCGCGTGCACCGGGA
>VGZN01001109.1 GCA_016872635.1 Planctomycetota bacterium
TTGCTGTCAAGGATATTCCCAGTTTTAGCTATCGGAGGGGAATTTTCCAAAGTCGCCGCTGTCTTATTCCCATCATTCTCAATGCTTTGGATTGAAGGGTGCCGAGATTTGTCGTCATTTTGGACTTGGGTTACTTCGCGAGCAATCGATGACGAGATTTGTTTTGCGACGCGCGGCGACTGCTGCACGTGCGATATTTGCAAAGGCGGGACCACAATATCTTGGGAGGAAGCTCCGGGACCAGTGTTCGCCGATTGCGAGATCGATGCATTTGTCGAAACCATCATCGTAGGAATTTTAACACCTGCTGTGATGTGGCTGCTCGACTCCTTACTTTTCAAGAGTCGCTCACGGTACAATTGCACATCTTGCTTCTAAGAGCATCATGCACCGCCAGAGAATCGAACCCCGCGTTCGAAATAGTCGAAAGAGTTTCTTTGCGAAATTGCTCATTCGAAGAGGCAGCATGTGCGAGGTCTTTTGGGATGGAGGACTCGGGTACCATGTTGTACCATGGGTGTTGCCGGATTTGGGCGGCGGTGAATCGCTTCGTTGGATCTACCTCCAAGATTTTGCTTATTAGATCGCGAACTTCAGCAGAAATCCACTTAGCAGGCTTGTACTGACAAGAGAGAATTTTCCGGTAGAGTTGAGACGTATTCGGATCTTCAAACGGTAGATATCCACATACGAGAGCGAACAGAATGACCCCGATGCTCCACATGTCGGCGACGGGCCCTATATAATGGTGCCCCGCGATCATCTCCGGAGCCGCGTAGCAAGGGGAGCCACAAGCCGTCGTCAACAGTCGGTTTCCCTAATGCAAGAACAACGAAAAAATGAGACAAAGAAAAAACTACTGTATAATCCCATCACCTCATGCGTATTGCTCAACCCGAAATCCACTATCTTTACAACGAGGCCATCTTGCGAATGCATCAACAGGAGATTCTCTGGCTTTAGATCGCGGTGCGTGATATCACATTGGTGCAAAGCTTCGACACCGTCGATAATTTGGTGGAAGAATTTGCACGCTTGAACCTCTTG
>VGZN01001110.1 GCA_016872635.1 Planctomycetota bacterium
TCGACTGCGGGTGTGAGATCGATCAGCCGCTGGTCGGGTTGTTGCCAAGCGGTGAGCGGAAAGGCAGGATCGAAGATCGCGCGGTAGCGATAGTAATCCTCGATCGTGATCGCGTCATAGCGATGGTCATGGCATTGCGCGCAGCCAACGCTCAGACCCAGCACCGAGGAACCCACGACCTTGATCATGTCGGCAACGGCCTGGTTGCGGTCGTGGAGCCCGTTGTTGGTGGCCGTGATATCGGGAGCCATGCGCAGAAATCCAGTCGCGGTCATCAACTCCACATGCCGCTCGTTCTCCGAATCGGGGTCCCCTTCGATGCATTCATCTCCGGCGAGTTGTTCGAGGAGGAATTGGTCGTAGGGTTTGTCTCGGTTGATCGATTCGATGACGTAATCGCGATAGCGCCAAGCATGTTGCCGTTCGGTATCCTTGGTCGGGTTGCCATCGGTTTCCGAATAGCCGGCAACGTCGAGCCAATGCCGCGCCCAACGGACCCCGAACTGGGGCGACTCCAAGAGCCGATCGACCAGATTCTCGTAGGCGTGTTCGGACGTGTCGGCGACAAAGGCATCGACCTCCTCGGGCGTGGGTGGCAGCCCATGCAAATCGATCTTGAGACGCCGGATAGCGTCGCTCGGTCGGCTTCGGGAGCAAAATCGAGCCCTGCATCGAGGAGCCGCGATCGAATGAAGAGGTCGATCGGATTGGTAGCATGCGCCCCATTTTCGCCGGCGGCGACGACCGGAATGTCTGGCTTGCGTGGGGTTTAGAATGCCCAGAAGGAAAGCTCCTCGGGGGTGAAGCGTGCGTCCTCGACGTTGTCGGGTTCCGGTCGCAACGTCACGGCACCTGATTGGATCCATGCGCGGATGGTTTCTTTTTGGGTGGCCGAGAGTTTTTTTGTCCCCTCGGGCATTTCGTCGGCTGCGATCCTTTTCCAGAGAAGGCTACTGGTTGCGTCTCCAGGGAGGATCGCGGGTCCGGAGTCTCCTCCTTGCTGCATCAATCGAACCAATCGAACGTCGAGCCCCGCCTGATGCGTCT
>VGZN01001111.1 GCA_016872635.1 Planctomycetota bacterium
CGCCACTCACTAGTGCGATCAACCTGTCGAATCGCTCCGGTAATGTTGGGAACGGGACTTTTCAGCCTTCATCGCCGAAGCCTCCGGTAGCAAACACTCCCTTTGGGATTTCAGAGATTCTCGGTGAGATGACCAACGAAGGCAGATTACGTCCGGTTCCTGCCGGTCAAATTCCGCGTCCGACGAATGCGCAAATTCCACCCGTGATGCCGAGTTCACAGTCTCCGAAGGATCGGCCAACGAGGTAATCCATGAGTAGATCTCTTATTCAACCTGGCTACGAACCTATACCTGGTTATGTACTCCGGAAGCAAGTAGGGGCTGGGGGTTACGGAGAAGTTTGGCTTGCAGATGCTCCCGGCGGATTGCGAAAGGCGATCAAGTTCGTATTTGGAAGTGTTGACGATAATCGTGCAACGACGGAACTAAAAAGTTTAAATCGCATTCGTAAGCTTAATCACCCGTTCATACTCTCACTCGAGCGAGTGGAGATTGTCGAAGGTCAATTAGTCATTTTCACGGAGCTCGCGCAGGGTTCTTTGCACGATAAGTACAACGAGTACCGGCAGAAAGGGTTTATCGGTATCGCCCGCGACCGATTGCTACGCTATCTCGGTGACGCTGCCGACGGCCTCGACTTCTTGTGCCAAGAGCACGACTTGCAGCATTTGGACGTGAAGCCTGGCAATTTGCTGTTGATCGCAGATCGAGTCAAGGTTGCCGATTTTGGGCTGATTAAAGAATTAGAATCCAACTCCCAATCCATAATGAGCGGGATGACACCTACGTATGCAGCACCAGAGCTTTTTGATGGGCGTCCAGGGCGATACAGCGATCAATATTCATTAGCGATCGTTTACCAAGAACTTCTCACGGGAACGCTGCCGTTTCGAGGTAGGACGGCAGCGCAATTGGCCAACGAACACCTGCACAAGGCACCCAACTTAGAAGCGGTACCGTTGCTCGAGCGACCGATTCTGAGCAAGGCATTGTCGAAAAAGCCTCATATGCGGTACGGGGATTGCCGCGAATTTATGCGCGCTCTT
>VGZN01001112.1 GCA_016872635.1 Planctomycetota bacterium
GGCCCGGAAACGGGCAGCCCCATCGCCGGGCCGAAGATCGCCAGGCCTGGAATCAGACCGGCGTCCGCCGCAATCGCGTTTGCAAGCAGGGGTGAAATCACGACATCACCGAACGATTGAGGAAACCGGGTTGGCGGCCCAACGCGAGTGACGGTGGCACACCGGAAATTGCAGAGGAAGGAAGCAACGTTAAAAAATCGAAAGGCGAGCCAACGCCGGTTCACCGATTGGTTATCGCGTCTTTCCATGGTTCGGATATGTGTTCAGACCGAATGCGAATGCCTAGCAACCGATTGCCGGGAACTTCGGCCTTGTAAAGGGTGCCGGCTCGATAAATCACTATCTCGACATTGTCACTGGAGGATGCGTTGGTAATGGCCGTTCGCAGCGCGTCGTACTCGTGCGTCTCATTGTCCAGCAAGATTTTATTGTACGCAACGATTACATCTCCAGATTGAAGGCCAATACTCGAAGCTATCGAGCCATCGTCAACCGATTGCACCAAAGGATAAGACGTCTTACTTTCGGGGACAGCAGTGTTTGAGGATTCGGTCGGTGTGTTCCACCAATCGAAGATGGCTTCGCCAGCCTTAATTGCAGCGATCACAACGATCTCAACTGCTGCCTGCTTCAGATCAGATTCGAGTTTGACCGAATCGACGGATTGGCTTTCGTAGTAGGTGTTACCACCGTGATCGTACCGATGTGTACGCGATCCATCTTTGTTGTGCCAAGTGTGTGTTAGACTCTGATCTCTTCCCGTTGCGTAATCCGTCATCGTGGGAGAACCTTGGTCACTACACCCAACCAGAGATCCGAATAGGACCAAACATAAGGGAAGGCGGCACATGGTTGTGTCTCCGTTAAAAGCAAAAGTTGGTGCGTTCTGATGCGTCATTCGGTGATTGGTCGGTAAGGCGATAACTTGTGTTTATACGGATCAGCCTAAACTCTGTAGGCCGCAATAATGCAGCCTATCACGCAAGCTAGCGACGATCCGATGTCGAGTGTTATCAGGCACTTGCGAGCCGAGCAATCATTGG
>VGZN01001113.1 GCA_016872635.1 Planctomycetota bacterium
AGGTCGCTGACCAGCAGTTCGAGCGATCTTCGCTGGTCGTCGCTGGAAACACGGTAGTAACTTTTCAGGCGTCGCTCGTTCACTGCTCCGATGCCATTCCAAACCGCATCGCTCGAGGTTTCGAAATAGGAAGCCAAGCCCTCGTGCGCCCACCGAAGTGCGATTTTTCCCCGAGGCATCAATCCGGTGTTGCCAGCCAACTGGTGGGTTGCCTCGTGCGAGACCACTTCGAGTTCGTCTTCCTCTTTGGATACTTTGATCAGCAGATCCATCGTGTTGGACAAGTGAGCCGCATCGCGAGAAGCAGGGGTTCCTCTCGCTTGCGTTTTTGCTCGCTTCAGCTCCGCATTCAGGTTGTCGAGCGCCTTGCCTCGAACCGACGTTCCTCGGTCGTAGAACACGCAGGCATTGTCGCCTGGCGACCAAAATCCCGCCGCCGAACCGAGCGTCGGATCGAGTTGGGTGGAGTATCGCAAGTAGTCTTTCTCGTCACGAAACAAGACCACCATCAACCGCTCGCTGGGCGGCTCGAGCAAGATGCCGTCGAGCGCGAACTTCATGAAATAAGATTCGTAAACCGTTTCGAGCAACTCGAGACGCAAGTCGGCGCGTGTTTTGCGCCGCCCCTCGATTTTTTCGTCGGATGTGTCATGCAGGAGGATGTAGTGGGGGCTGGCCTGCACCTTCATGTTCGGACGGTTGACGAGTTCCCGAATGCGAGCTTCTGCTGCCGTCTCATCCTGCAACGGACGCTTGACCCGGTTCCTGGCTTCAATCAATCGCAAGATCGTTTCGTTTCCGGGATCGATTTTGTACGCCGAGGAGCAGCACTCCAAGAACTCTTTCAATAACCCTCTGCGAATCGCGACATTGGCTGCCGAGACGTAGTCGTTCACGTCCTGCGAAGACTTGGCCTTCGACAACCTCTTTTTAAAGTCATCGGCTTTCGAGGGGGCCTTGATCACGGTCGCGGAATCTTGATTCAGAACCACCGTTCCGTGGGCCGGGTGGGTGTATTCGATGATGCCAAACCCTCCCCGTTT
>VGZN01001114.1 GCA_016872635.1 Planctomycetota bacterium
TCCCTTGAGATCGTGGCGCTGATGCTCAAATCGTCGGAATGCCATCCGCAGCAGTTCCATCCGCCTGCCGGAGGACCGCTCGAATTGAACCCGCTGGACTTCTTCCTCGCGCGTGTCCGCAACCGCCATCTCCCAGTCGTCTTGACGCAACAACCCATCCCGTACCAACAACGCAGCGCTGACCAGCAACGGATTCCCCGCGAAGGACGATGGGGATTGGTACGGGGACCAACCATAGCCGACGGGACCGGTGGGAAGAATTTGCCACCATCGTTGGTCACCGGCACTAAGAAAACGAACGAATTCATAAGCCGACGGGCCGGTATCCCCGGAACCGATATCGCCGAGCGACCATGGACCATCGGTCCCAGGAAGGCCATCAACATGCGAGCTCGCGGGGAGTCGGGATGGCAACGAAGAGACATGCAAAAGCAACCCGCTCGCGCGGCGAAACAGTGAATCCATCTTGGATACCATACTCACAATCGTTGTTAGAACTCGCAGTGCCCCGGCGTGCGAGGGAATGGGATGACATCGCGAATATTCGCCATGCCCGTCGCGTACTGAACCATGCGTTCCAACCCCAATCCGAAGCCCGCGTGCGGCACGGTTCCATAGCGTCGCAAGTCCAGGTACCACCAGTAGTCATCCTGGGACAGCCCAATGCCCGCCATCCGCTCGGTCAATACATCCAGCCGCTCCTCGCGCTGGCTGCCGCCGATGATCTCGCCGACCCCCGGCACCAAGACGTCCATGGCAGCCACGGTGCGGCCATCGTCGTTGAGCCGCATGTAGAAGGATTTGATCTCTTTGGGATAGTTGTAGAGGATCACCGGACCTTGGACATGC
Organism: Planctomycetota bacterium; assembly: GCA_016872635.1. GTDB lineage: Bacteria > Planctomycetota > Planctomycetia > Pirellulales > Pirellulaceae > JBKCUI01. Next base: position 850 of record VGZN01001114.1, read on the forward strand.
TTTTCGGTCAGGTAGCGCTCATGTTCGCTCTGCAGATCGATCCCCCACGCGACTGGATACTCGAACTTCTCGCCGCTCTTGGTCAGGATGTCGATGGCCTCGGTGTACGAGATATGCTCGAACGGCTTGTCGAGAACCAATTGCAGCGACGCGAGCAGCCCCGGCTGAATTCGCTTTTCGAAGAAATCCATAT
>VGZN01001115.1 GCA_016872635.1 Planctomycetota bacterium
AAATAATCATCTCTTTGAAGGATTTGACACGTTCCTGCGAGAGCCGACTCGAAGAGTCGCGGACTAATGGCCGTAAAGACATGCTTCATGTCTTTTCCCTTGAAGCATCGACGTTCAATCTCGTCGAAATCGGCGTTCGGATGCGACGCAAGGTAAGACTGAACACGTATGTGAATCAGACCCCTCGGATCATTCAGGCTTGCTCCACCTTTCATTCCAACGGTGAACTTGCATGATTCGAGAAAATCAGACCACGCCGGACCGATGAAGGAATCTTCGACTCGGTTTGAAACGTCCACCACGAAGCCCGCGTCTCGAGCTGCCTTGGCCATGACCAAGGCCTGTCGTGACTTTGCTTGCGCGATCCGACCAAGGTGAGGCGGCATTTCCCGGACTCTTTGACCAAGATCAATCGGTCTGTCGCGTAGCAGCAATGTTGTTGGAGTCGGTCCGGATCGGGCGTACCCGGTCAGGCCCGTGCGGAATTCTTTCGACTTGATGGACCGTGGATAGAGAATTTCGCGATCATTGTCGATCGGTGTGAGTACTCGATCGACATCCCAACTCATGCACCAATCATCGAGTAGTTCGTTCGCCCAAAAGTCATCCTGTGCAATCGCAACAACCCGTCGAGCCGACCGAGCAACTTGGCGGTGACGGTTCTTAATGAAAGGCCACAGAGGTGTGAAGCGATAGTTGAGAAAGTCATAGTTGACAACCAAGAGGTCCGGATTCACATCACCTATACCAGCGGGAATCGGTTGCTGAAAGTGCAGATACTGAACGTCAGCGTTTGGTAGATGATGACGAAAACTATGAAGGTGATCGATCGTTGTTTGACGACTCGTTGGACGCAACGCGTGGATGACGAGCACTTTGTACTTCGGTTTGTCGTTCATCATTAGAACATTTGGTGATGCAGACCACTACTGCGTAGCAACCGACGAGCAACTTTCGGAAACAAGAGAACGACTCGTTGTCCGATGTATTGGATTCCAGCGGGCAATTTCTGCGCGAGACGGACCGCTACCTGTTCGCCA
>VGZN01001116.1 GCA_016872635.1 Planctomycetota bacterium
CGCAAAGCGAGGCCAATCTCTCCGCTCGTATCGATCCAGTTATTGTCCAAACGCACCGACAGGGTGTCCCCGGCCTGCAGGGCCGCAGGGAGATTCCGCCATGCGGTAACCTCACCGTTGCTGTTAGCCCATAGGCCGAGGCCTTTTCGATCGCTGCCCAGATCCAAATTCGGGTACGGGCCTTCAATTCGTAGTTCATCAAAATAAGGTTCGCGGTTGATGTTGGTTTCCATGTTGGCAGCGTAAAAACGAACGGAAGAGGGCGCCCCGACCACCGTCAGGTTCGTCGTGAAAGTTCCGACACCATCCCGGTCGTTGGCGCTGACCTGCAGCGAGTTGCCTGCATTCACCTGGAAAGACCAGCGCATGGCATTGGTTCCGTAGCCGAAACCCGTATTGACTGAGTTACAAGTGATGTTGGAACTGTTGGCATTATTCACCACCACGATTTCGTTGGTGCCGGAAAAAATAACAAATCCCTTGGCACCGTTGGTGGTGTTGCAATCCCAGTTCATGCCCCAAAGGAAACTGAGGGTTTGCCCAGCAGCCAACGGCTCGCTGAAAGCGCGGTTAGCGGTGGCGTACGTGTTGCTACTCGGATTACGCAGTCGAAAAGCCTTGGTTCCCATTCCACCGATCCCCGCATCGGTGGGATTCCCAAAGGCAAATTCCCCAGAACTGTTCGTGTCAAAAGACCAGTTGGCGAATCCAGATCCCTCGCCGGACCCATTGGTCCACGAAGTTCCGTAGTTAGAGGCGGAATCGAAGCCCAACGTGGTTGTGTCGGCCAAGAAACTTCCTGCATTAGTCTCTGTGATATTCCAAGGGCCAAAACCCCCTCCTCCCGTAGAACCATTGGACCAGGCTAGATAGTTCGTGGGGGAGTCAGCCCCCACCACTTGGGAAGGAAGGTTGCTTTGGGTTTGCACGAAGAAAGTGATGGAATTGGAGCCGTTCGTGATGGGGAGGTTTGCAACCCAACTCCAGCCGGATGAATTCGTGTTGGTGCCAAACGGGACGATTCCCGTTTGTCCGCTG
>VGZN01001117.1 GCA_016872635.1 Planctomycetota bacterium
TTCGATCCACGCTTCCCGTTCGGCATTCTTGGTGGATGTCATGGAGGACTTTGGAGAGGACGAAGGCATCGGAGTCTATTTCTCGGAGTCGGTATTAAGGGGGACAGATTGAGGGGGATCTCATCTTGACGTGTTTTTCATGGCATTGGATGCGGATGCCCCATTTTTTGGCTTGATCCTCGCACCCGAAAACCATTAAAGAGGTATCGGAAAAGCTTGCCTAAAGATCAAGGCGAATCACGAGACAACTTCACCAACTACTGCTGTTTCCTCATGAACAAATCGTCGCTGGAACGCATGGAACGATTGCTAGCAATCGCTGAGTCCGAGGGAATTGCGGTGCGCAGCGAGTGGTTGGGGGGGGTGCGTGGTGGTTTGGTTCGAATTGGTAGGGAGGCAATTCTCTTTGTCGATGAGTCGTTGGCCGTCGCGGAGCAGTTGGAGCAGGCGAGGGATTCTTTGTCCCGATTGGATTGGTCCGAGACACCTTGGTCTGACGAGATGCGGGAGTTGCTCGCGTCAGATGGATGAAAGATCAACGGCGGAGAGTGGCTCGATTGGTTTCATGGCATTCCAAGACTCGAGGTAGCGGGCGTATCCGAGATGTTTCTCGGATTGCTGCTCGAGCATTACACGTGTTGCTTGGATCAATTCTTCTTCTCGCTCTCGAGTGATTCGCCCCATCAAGACTTGGACTCTGAGAAACACGAAATAGGTATCCAGCACGTCACAACGGCAATATTCGCTGATTTCATGAACTCGGCCTGCGCGATAAAGATCGAGTACCATATCCCCTTGGACGTCGATCTTACCAGGCTTATTGACCAGAGCCGCTGCAAGATTTAATCCTCCACGGAACCACGTGCTCCCGTAATTGGTGAGTACTTCGTGTAGGTCGATATGAGATTCCAAGTTGTATCGGTTTCTGTTCTGCGAATAGGTTCGGTCATGGAGGTTGAACCAGGCGGGAACGCTGATTCCGTATCGGAACGCGGAAAGTTCCATAAGCGGGAGATCGAAGGTCCTTCCATTGAACG
>VGZN01001118.1 GCA_016872635.1 Planctomycetota bacterium
TGCAACTCGTCGAAACCGACATTAGGAGCCACAAATCCACAAGTTGGGTGATTCGTCGAAATACTCAAGACAAAAGGGATTGGTTGCAATCCGCTCCGTGCTGTCCGCAGCTGGAAAAATACCAGATTCTGCATTTAGGCGTGGCGATGATGCCTGACCCGTTTCAAATCGTACGGACAAATCTAGGCGGTAGTTATTTTCTTGCGAGTTTGGATGGGGAAGGGCGAATTTTGGTGGATGGGAAGTGGGTTTCGGCAACCGCAGGACACGCTGTGTTACTTCCCCCGCGAACGTTAAATGCGTTTTTCACCCCCACCGGAAAAGTATGGAAATTCTGTTGGATACGGTACCTCGAGGAAGATGGGCAAACCCCGATTGCGAATGCGGGTTCTCCGGTAATTGCGCAGTACTGCGGAGAAGCGTTAGAAAAGGCGATTTTAGGGCTGTGGTGTGAGTGTAGGGGGGACCGAACGCCTTGGATGGTGGACGATTGGGTACATCTGGTTCAAGCGTATGCCAATCGGTTTGCGTCGCCCGAAAAATCGGATCGTCGGCTCGTTCGGGTTTGGGAAACAGTGTCCGAAGCGTTGGAAAGACCATGGACGATTCAACAACTCGCTGCAATGGTTCCTATCAGTGAAAAACAGTTCCAACGGCTGTGCCAGAAGGAGCTTGGCAGGAGCCCGCAGCAGCAGTTGATGTGGCTGCGCATGAGACGCGCGGCAGAGATGCTGGGAGAGCGAGACCGAAAAATCAGTTCGGTGGCTGTGGCTGTCGGATACAAAAACCCATTTGTGTTTTCGAGTACCTTCAAACGCATTTTAGGTTGGTCTCCCTCCGAGTATGCAGGCCGACTGCGAGGCGAAATGCCGAATAGTTAAGCACCGGATCGGCAAGCGTTTGGAATCAATGGAATGCAGTTTTTGCAGGATGTTTGGAGGGGAATCGCGTTTGTGCGTCGTCTCAAGTTGATGCTGAGTGCATGCAGGTAGACGGAGGGGACTAGACGTGGCGGACGATGCGTCGAGGATCTGTT
>VGZN01001119.1 GCA_016872635.1 Planctomycetota bacterium
CTAGGCATACTCTCTCTTCCTCCCGAGGCAGGGCAGGGTAGCAAAACCCACCCGGACTGTTAAATAGGTGGGTGGCACCTACTTTGATCCTTGCACCTACTTTGATCCTTGGGTAATTTGTGACATTACCGTTTCGCCGGTCAGGGTACTACGGATGGTGTAAAATTGCCAACTCTCCATATTCGCGAGGATAGCGAGCAAAATGTATCCGGCGAATGCGCCTCCAAAGCCAAAGAGCGCAGTTCGCAGAATAGATGGTCTACTCGCAGCACGCTTGGAAGCTTCCGCAATGTCAGTTGTCGGTGACTCGTATGGATTAGTCAACAATTGTGCTCGATATGCTGACGGCGGATAACGACACGCATCACGCGGGCGGCGCGTGAGAGTTTGACTTCATTTCAGGCGATGCCGGCCGCCTCGCGTGCATGCGCTGGTTCGCCAACTGTTTTTCGTGGTGTGTGTTTATCTTTACGGAAGCAGCCTTGTTTCTCGAATCGCATTCCGCACGAATTCCACAGCCGAATCGACACTTCGGGTGCGATCCTCCAGAATTGGTCCGACCTTGCTTTCCGTTGAATCAGTTGTCTGGCATGTCATTCGGTAATGAAACAGCGGAAGCCCATCTACCAACGGTCCGTAATCTGGACGATCCATTTTGATGGTAATCATGCAATGCGCGTTGTTGGGTGAGCGATATTGTAGCCAAAGGTCACGGTCGAGGTGGAATGAGGCAAAAAGTCGGGGGCCGATGGGTTCGTGTCTCAGTGCGTCTAGTAGATCGAGCAGAAGTCGAGCGATTCGAGCGTCATAAGCGGAGCCCGATTTTGCCCGCTCATCCAGTGCAGTCTCAAAGTCAGGTGCGAGTAAAGCGACGATTTCCATTGCGAGCTTGAGTCGATGTGTTGGCGAACGACCGCATTGACCGAGTGCGAGGAGAAAAAGTCACCATGTCAGAGCGCGCCGATCGAGCACTTCGGTCCAATGCTTTGTTCGTGCGTTGTCTCGTACTCGTACTCAGCATCGCGGTACTCGT
>VGZN01001120.1 GCA_016872635.1 Planctomycetota bacterium
AGAGGTGGCACGCAACTCCCTCGATTCGATTTCTTCGCCTAGCGATTTGGAAGAATCGGTTATTGGATCTTACGCATTGAGCGATTGCGAGGGGGAAACAGACACGATCGCCGTCCCTGAGCGGGTATTTGGTGCCGTGCCCTCAGGGTATCCAGCGAATATCTATGTGTTCTCATTGCAGACCTCAGGCCGAACCGAAGATCAATTCCGTCCAGACGAGCAACAAGCAATTGCTGATGATACCGAAGCGTTTGATGAGCTTGCTGATCGAGGTTTGAGTGCAGCGTTAGCGAGTCGCACGGGACGGCCGGAGGGAGACGGTATCACTGAGTCATTCGATGGGGAGTACTGCAGCCAGTCCGTCAGTGGTACAGAAGTCGAATCGCCTATTTTTGAAAACCGATTTCCCGTCGAAGAAGGGTGTATTCCGAACGAGAATTTTTTGCCTGCTGTATTGACTGACAATCTCGCCAGTGATGAGGGAAATATCGCACCTTCGATCGTGAACGCTCCCGAACATCTTTTTCAAACAATGAAGGGTGGTGCTGCGTCAGTGAGCTCGGTACCGGACACGAAGAGTGATGTCTTCATTCCCGAGTCGGAATTATGCTCGCCAATCGCATCGAGTGTCGGATTCGGTGAAGTCTCAATCGCACCTAAATACACGATCGCCAATCCTATCGAAGTTGATTCTCCTATTTCGAGTAGTATTCCCATCGATCCAGCATTGGACATGGAATCAAGCGAATCGAATGAGTCATGGCGGTCACTGTTCCGTCCCCACGGGTGTATCTTTGCACCGGAATACCTCATCGACCAGCCGAGTGTCGGGATCCGGTCAAGCACGGAAAACGAACCCAATCCTGTCGTGGAGGACAGTTCCCCGATAGCGCAAAAGGCAACCATGAATCGTGATCTTGCGGCTGTTGACGCGGCACTTCGAGATCCTATCGGGATTGGTTTGGAGGTTTCTGCCGCTGGAACACGATGGAGTAGAACTGAAATTGCCGAGCCCGAGATTCCATCGGCGATC
>VGZN01001121.1 GCA_016872635.1 Planctomycetota bacterium
TATATTCCCGTTCTATTCTAACGACCTTTATGCCGTCAACCCAACATGAAGCGTATTTTGGCCGCCCTGGGTGCCAGTTTTTTTACCTACCGGCCGACGCTGGGTTATTTCGCCTCTATGGTCTCTTTGAGTGTTTCGACCATTTCGTGAGCTTTCGAGCGTTGGATGACGGCCTTCTTGAAATCTTCGAACTCAAAGACCTCGTCAGGCACTTCGTCATCGATCCACCAGTAGATCTTCAGGTCGTAGGATGCTTTATGGTAGCGATGCACCTCAGCGCTCTCGATTTCTGTTGGGAGCCAGTAGCCAGACTTCTGGTGTTTCTTCCATTTGGTCTTCGTAATGGCGAGGGGATCGGAGTCCTTGATCGGATCGCATTTGTCGAGCGTAGGTTTTCCTGGTTTGCTCATCCTAGTGTGTAGTTCTGTGGGCACGCCACCCTGTTTACCGTCAAACCGGATGACGTTTGCGAATTCTTTTGGATCGCCGCCGATCCACACGCCTAGGGTGACATCATCGCCGAGAAAAGCGGAATTATGCAATTGTCCAATAGGCATCGCGTCATCATTGCAATTAAAGTCTTCATTTCCGAAAATATGAACGTTCGGACCGTCCAACGGTAGGTACAGAGGATTGATGAAGCTCGGTTCGGGATCCCATTTTTCTTCGGGACGTACAGTCTCGAGTAATTTCTTAGCATCGACAATCTGCCTACGATAGTTGCCCTCCTGTATCCAGTCGTGCTCGTAATTCTTCAATCTTCGTTCATCATAATTTTTTGCATGCCCACTCGATGTGATTTCTCTACCGGTTCGTTCGAACCGAGTGGTTGATTTACCTTGCTTCTCCTTACGAAATGCGTAAATCATCTCAAAATCGAAGATCGATGCAGTGTCGTCCTGCTCTATCCCTGGTCTTTCATAGGTACCAACCATGTAAGCCATGTATCTGGGCATCTCGGCAAGTTGAACGAGATACTCAATACCAAGCTCCTCCTCCGATGGCTTATCACCCGCTATCTGCCCCTGTGCC
>VGZN01001122.1 GCA_016872635.1 Planctomycetota bacterium
AAGTGGTCCTGGGAACATGGTGCCGTACCAACACGATCTCAATCGGCTACGGCTCTCGGAGAGAGCCTGCCACGGTAGTCCGCCAAACGCCTGTCATTGCCGCCAACCTCGATCGACCTAGTGGCAGTAATGATTGAATGACCACGTTACGGATACAGCTTCAGCGATCGAAGTGGTCCCGGGAACATGGTACCGTACCAACACGATCTCAATCGGCTACGGCTCTCGGAGAGAGCCTGCCACGGTAGTCCGCCAAACGCCTGGCATTGCCGTCAACCTCGATCGACCTCGTGACTGTAATGATTCAATGACCACGTTACGGATACAGCTTCAGCGATCGAAGTGGTCCCGAGAACATGGTACCGTACCAACACGATCTAAACGGCTACGGCTCTCGGAGAGAGCCTGCCACGGGGCTCTCTTCGAACCGCTCGCACCGCGTCCCTTAGTTCACCCAGATCTTCCCGGCAGCCATCGCATCTTGTTCATATGTAACAATCTGTTCGAGCGTCAATTCCTCCGCCGAGCATTCCCAGCGTGGGTCCGTGTACCAAGCCACCGTTTTGGCAATCGTCGTTTCAAAATCCCAGGTAGGGGACCATCCCAGCATGTGGAACGCCTTGTCGGTCGCTAGGTTCAGTTTGGACGCTTCATGCGGCGCATTCGGGTCCGAGCCATCGACCCAATTTCCCGGAACATGTTTCAACACCTCTTCGACGACTTGAGCGACCGTTCGGTTGCTATCAAGTGCCGGTCCAAAATTGAATCCCGAAGCGAGGTCTTTGGTTGGGAATCGAGCGATCGAGGCCTTGTGCAAATTCGCTGCAAGCCACAAGTAACCAGAAATCGGCTCGAGAACATGTTGCCAAGGCCGGGTCGCGAGCTTGTTCCGAATTGGGATGATTTCGCCCGCGTTCAAGGCTTTAAAGACGTCGGGGATGATCCGATCCTTGGCCCAATCACCACCCCCGATTACGTTGCCCGCTCGGGCCGAGGCGATCCGAAATTTGGAAGTGTCCGACAGGAACGA
>VGZN01001123.1 GCA_016872635.1 Planctomycetota bacterium
GATATCACCCGCGAGCGAGACGACCTCGTCCAAGGCTAACTCAGGGACGATGGCGGTGACAAACCCCAATTGCATCATAGAGACCTATATTTCCAAGAACAAACGTGAAGGATCTTCGATCACTTCCTTGATCGTCTTGAGGAACGAGACGGCTTCCCGGCCATCGATGATGCGATGATCGTAGGTCAATGCGACATACATCATCGGGCGAATGACCACTTGGCCGTTGACCGCAATTGGGCGTTCTTGGATCGCGTGCAATCCGAGGATCCCACTTTGAGGTGGATTAACGATTGGGGTCGACAACAGCGAACCATAGATCCCACCATTGCTGATCGTAAACGTCCCACCCTCCAAATCTTCTGGCATCAGCTTGTTGGCCATAGCGCGCATTGCATATTCGGCGATGGTTCGCTCGATGCCAGCAAAACTCATATGTTCAACGTTTCGCAAAACGGGAACAACCAGTCCTTTGCCTCCACCGATCGCGATCCCAATGTCGTAGTAGTGCCGGTAGACGACGTTATTTCCACGAATTTCTGCGTTCACCGAAGGATATCGCTTGAGGGCCTCACACGCAGCTTTCGCAAAGAATGACATGAAACCCAACTTGACGCCATGCTTTTCGTTGAATGCATCGCGGTACTTGTTTCGCAGTTGCATCACGGGTTGCATGTCGATCTCGTTGAAGGTCGACAGCAACGCCGCATTGTGTTGTGCTTGTACCAATCGCGTGGCGATCGTCCGACGAATCATGCTCATCGGTTTGATTTCTTCGCTGCGGTTCGGAGTCCCTTTTTGCAAACCAGTGTTGCTAGGAGTCACCGTAGTCGTTGCAACGGCAGAGGGTGCTGGCCGTGATGCCGGTTCCAGCAAACCGCTGGTCGCCGCAGGTTTTGCGACAGCAGCGGTTGGGGCTGTACTATCCGATGAAGCCGCACGCGACACATCCTCTTTAAGAACGCGGCCCCCAGGCCCTGTCGCGGTTACATCGTTGAGCGATACATTTTGGTCTTCCATCAATCGCTT
>VGZN01001124.1 GCA_016872635.1 Planctomycetota bacterium
AGTGCTATGGTCTGTGGGGCTAGACAGAATCGAAATCGCACCCTCGGCAAGCCGAATCGACTGCACCATACGCAACTCGCGCAAATCCCAAACAAACGTCATCCCCGAGCGGTGTAGGGAAATGGCGTGGCTGCGCGGTTTCTTCAAGGCAAGACAGTCGAGCGCGGATCCGCAGGAGGACAGTACTTTGAGGCGATTCGGTGCCCCGCCAGCATCCCAGGCAAAGGTGAACGGGGAAGAGTCGCTATTGTGCGCGATACACATGCCAGAATCGTCGGATATATCGAATCCAACCATCACAGGATACGCATTCATAATCCGGACAATACCTGTTTCCAAGGACCACACGCCAAACTCACTGTTGCTGGACGACGCGAGGGCGTAGTGCCCACGGACGAGGACGTGCAAAACGGCTGACGTATGAAACAGCTTCTTGCTCAGAATCGTACCGGTAGTTGGGGTCGAAGACATTTGAAAATGGCCACGTTCCAGATGCGAAACGCCAATTAGGTGCAATGACCCGTCATTCGTCCCCAGCGCAATCGTTGAGCCGATAGGGTTCTCAGGGACCCAGCGCATGGCTGTAATCTTGTTCGGTAACACCCGCTTCAAGACAACATTCCATGACATGTGTTCAACGACACACAAGGTACGGTTCCCCGTAATGGCGACGCAACCTAGCGACCCAAGCAGTAAAAACGATTCAACAGCTACCGACGGTACTATTTTCGCAAAGGTGCAACTACGCAACACGCCAAAGTCTTGAGTGGTCTGGAGCACTTCGATCCGTTCGGGCACGTCGCGTAAATGCGGAATCGGAATCTGGAACATGAGTTTTTGATCGACCATTTCGTCAATCATGACCCTACGACCCCATGGCGCGTTAAACTCGGGTGGATTCCCATCGCGTTGCGGGTTGAGTAGCTCCACGACAGTATCCTCTCCCTCAGCAGATGTTTCGTCGTCAGCATTCCGTGATTGCGTAGCACACTCCGATAAGAATCGCATGAGCTCGCTCCACTCTAACT
>VGZN01001125.1 GCA_016872635.1 Planctomycetota bacterium
TTCATCGCCAAGAGCTCGAAGGGGAAACCGTAGACCTGGAGAGCGATGATGGGTTTTCGTGGGAAAAAGTCGCCATGTTGGCCGTTCCGTTTTTCATCGGCGCCTTCATGTTCCTCTCGGGATTGAATAATTTCTTTGGTTGGTACAACAACGGCAACCTATCCCCTGCTGCTCGAGCGATCTCGTTCCAATCCAACGATTCGCAAAACACGGGCGTCTTGATGACGGTCCTCGGGATCATCATCTTGGTCGCCACCTACATTTGGTGGAAGTCGATGGAACGGGGCTCCGAAGGTGATATCAACGATTGCGAGTCGCAACTGGAAGTCCTCATCTCCCAGATCCGCAAAACAGAATCAGAAAAGACGGATGTGCTCGCGCTGCTTCCGGAAAACAGCGCCAGCGTCGAGCAGCAAATGCGTCAAGCGGAGCATGAGCTAGCCGAGTGTGAAGCACTGTTGCCCGTGTATCACAACGAACAAGCCGCCAGGCAGAGGTTTCAGGCGGCCAAGCATCAGGCCGCTGAGGCTAGCAACGATCTCAAGGCGGCTCGCCATCAGTGGAAAAAGACATTGAGCCAACTTGGGCTGGCGGATTCCCTCTCCCCAAAGAGCATACGTATCCTCGCCGAAGGTTATGAAACGCTGGTGCACACACGCCGTCGTGTGAAAGCCCAAGCGGATGAACTGGCCCAACGCAAAATCGAGCTGACAACTCTCCTGCAGAAGCTCGAAGCGGTCTCGACTCAATTGCAAGTTGCAGTCTCGGAACCGTCAGAGGCCGTAATGGGACATGCCGACGAGTCGTCTCGGGAACGATACGAGCGGAACGATCGCAATCGCGACCGAAATGACCGTCGCGATCGCGATGGTCGCCCCGTGCGCGACGAATCATCCCTTTCGCTCCGGGATTCGGCGGCGGTAGAGATCACTACCAACACGGTCGAGGCTCCTCAACAAAGGTTGCAAGAGTTGGTGAATACACTCGCGCAGCATCAGCAGTATTCCGCTCAACGCAAAGATCTCAAG
>VGZN01001126.1 GCA_016872635.1 Planctomycetota bacterium
GATCGCGATAATACGAGCGCTTAATTGCCTTTTCGAGTTCGTCCATAAGCCCTTTTCGGCGGGTCATCGATGCAAACTTTTGCTCGGTGGCGATGAGATCGCGCATCATCTCGTAGTGAAGAGCGTCGTCGCCGCACAATTCTCGCAGCGATGCCAACATCTCTGCACTAATTGATATAGCACCTTTCGATCCAGGAAACTCTTCGCCGGTCGCAAGCTCAAAGATTGCCGGAAGCGAATCTTCGATCTCTTTCTTCTCGAGCAGCCAGATACGACGAATCTCATGGAGCTCTTCCATCGTGATTAGCTCAATCCTCTTCACATGCTCGGGACCATTGTTACGAACCCAGGTTTGCGCAGTTAAGAGTTTTGTCAACCAATTCTCCCGTGATGCTTTTGTATAGGGCCCCGGGATCGTGCCATCATGGAATAGCTGAACTCGACCATCCATTCGACGAAAATCACGCAAGTGACGATCGTCAGCAATGTCAAGCTCATTTCGCAGCTCAAGAAGAGGCTTCATCCACTCCTTTTCTTGATCGTTCTGGATCATTGCAGACATGGACTTATCCTTTTCGACGAGAGTGCAAACCCAACAACCAAATCGACTGTCACCACAACTTGGAGTTGACGTATCGACTACCAGTGGACATTCGTTATCGGCGCTCGCACCTCGATACATGTTCAACAGCATTCGATTGTCAAATCCCCACGGATTCTCCACCTGCATGAGGTACAACCAAACATCATCATTCGTCCAGTCTTCAATTGGGCTGTACACCAACGAGTTGGGCAAACTCACGTTTGGCGAGAGCAAATCCCGCACTCGCTGCTTCGCAAGCCGTTCCATGCGTGCTCCTCGCGACGCACTCTCCGCACGACGTGTACCAAGTACCACGATCGTTTCTCCACTCGCTTTGACCATGTTGCGTATGAAGGTGTTCGAGGGTCGAATCTTTAGACGTTCGGTACACCATCGAAACTTGTGACGGGGGGCCGGGTAGCCGCGACCGATGAGATTCACCC
>VGZN01001127.1 GCA_016872635.1 Planctomycetota bacterium
AAGCGATGGACGCGCAAGCGTACACGGAACGCACGACGGAAGCGGTCGCGTTTTTGGAACACTGCGAAGCGATTATTCGTGATGCATACCGCACACAGTTTGGCCGCGAGTTAGGTCACTAGAACGTTTGGGATCATCGAGCCCGAAAGGAAAAACATGGAACAAACCGAAACGGACGCAAGTAGGGCTTCGATGCATCCCATTGTTCTGCGTCCTGAACTACCGATAGATTCAATAATCTGTGGCGATAATTGCGATGTTGTTGGACGATTTGCGAGAGAGTCAATTGATCTTGTCGTTACATCACCGCCATATGATGACCTTCGGACATACGGGGGGCATGGATGGGATTTCTTTGGGATTGCATGGCAGTTATGGCGAGTCGTCAAAGATGGTGGAGTCGTGGTTTGGATCGTGGCAGACGCGACGAAAGACGGCGGTGAGACGGGAACATCAATGCGTCAAGCATTGCATTTCCAGCAGTTAGGTTTTCGAATCTACGACACGATGATTTATGAGAAAGACGGAATCGCATTTCCAGACGCAAATAGATACCAGCAGTGTTGGGAGTATGCATTCGTCTTGTCAAAGGGGATGCCAAAGAAGCGGAATTTGATCGCAGATAGAAAGAACGTTTCTTTTGGTAGGACGGTTACGGGAACAGACAGGAACCGCGACGGAACGACGCGAGAATCGTCCTGCAAGGGGAATCCGATCAAGGAGTTTGGCATCAGGTGGAACATTTGGCGTTTCAATAACACGGCAGACAATGGAAAGCGGAACCACCCCGCACCGTTTCCCGAAGCGTTAGCGAGGGATCATATCCGCACATGGAGCGATGAAGGCGACGTCGTGCTAGACCCGTTTAGCGGTTCAGGGACAACAGTAGACATGGCCCGCGAACTGGGCCGGAAGTACATCGGAGTCGAGATTAACCCCGAGTACGTGGAATCTTCGCAGAAGCGTTTACGGCAGCAATTGTTGTGGTCGTAGGTACGCAGAACGATACGGTTCATCGAGCAAC
>VGZN01001128.1 GCA_016872635.1 Planctomycetota bacterium
GAGGTGCCGAGGGATGTTCCACTTCATCCCAAAATCCAAGCAAACCACATGGTAGTTGTTCTGGTTTTCGTGCGAGTTGGATTGGCTCGCCAACGAGTGGAGGTTTTCCGACCACTCCCGCTTTTGATTCGGAATCACTTCGCGAACGAGATCGCGACCGACGAGCCCTGGACTCTTTCGAGCCTTAGCAACCAACGCATCCGCATCAAAATCGACGCTGGACAGAATCCCTCGTTGGGCTCCTTCGTCACGAATTTTTCGAACCAAAGCTCGCGTGTCGATGCCAGCGATGGCGACGATTCCGTGGGCGATCAGGTAGTCGCTCAGGGAGTTTTTTGATCGAAAGTTACTAAAGATTCTGCTGTTTTCACGAACCACAAACCCTGATACTTGGGGCCGCCCCGACTCGACGTCTTCCGAGTTGATTCCGACATTCCCAATCATGGGATACGTCATCGTCACGATTTGGCCTCGGTAACTGGGGTCGGTTAGAATTTCCTGATAGCCAGTAATCGAAGTGTTGAAGACGACTTCGCCGTCCATTTCTCCGTCAGCACCGATGGAAACTCCTTCGTAAACAGAGCCATCCTCGAGTGCCAGAAAACCGCGTTTGCCTTGGTGAATCAAAGTCGTTTGCCTCACGTTTGCGTCGATGCGTCAATCCTACGAGCATCATAGCCGAGCCTCGGAAACTTACCAGTCTTAACCCTCAGCGTCGCAACCTTGCTACTACACTCGAGCTATTCACATACCAAGCTATTCGTACACCCTGTATTTCCAAAAATCGCTATTCCCCTAAGGCCCGATCTGCGAAAGGTTTGAGCTCCCGAATCGCCAAGTCGTGAACCTTGCCGTTGCTCGCCAGGCAATGACCGGCACGGATGTCTTCGATGCCCGCCCAGGATGTGAATTTTCCGCCTGCTTCCGTGATGACTGGAGCGACAGCGGCGACATCCCACGGATTCACGATCGGGTCGACCATCAACTCCGCGCGGCCGGTTGCTACCAAGAGATATCCATACC
>VGZN01001129.1 GCA_016872635.1 Planctomycetota bacterium
AACCTCCGATTCCCTTTCGGGAAAACCTCATTAGCAGTGAGGCGCACTAGACCGGGCTATGCGACGTCTCCAGAACGTGCTGATTTTACCTCATACACTTATCAACATGAATCGCGATGCAGCGCTTGGCGCAGACCAACAAGATCCCTTAAGTTCATTTCGCGAAAGATTTGTTATTGACGACGAGAGCGTCTGCTATCTCGATGGAAATTCGCTTGGCAGGATGCCAAAACGCACAATCAACGAGATAAACGACCTGCTGGTTAATGAGTGGGGCAAGAAGCTGGTTGGCGGTTGGGCGGATTGGATTGATGAAGCCGAACGAGTTGGAGATCTGATCGGTGAGGCGGCGCTCGGTGCCTCGGCAGGACAGACCCTTGCGCTAGACACCAACACAATAAACATCTATCAGATTGCAGTAGCAGCTATCGAGGCGCGTCCGGGACGCAAGAAAATCCTCATTGATCGAGCTAACTTTCCTAGCGATCGATACGCGATTGAAGCAATCGCTGAAAGCCTCGGGATGGAACTCGTTTATATTGAAAACGAAGATCCTACTCTTTCACCTCAAGAGGAGATAACCCTTGATTTGCTCAATCGCTATCTTGATGATGACGTCACTCTTGTCACACTGCAAATAGTCCAATATCGATCTGGCGTACTTAACGACTATGCCGCTATCGAGAAGGCGGTTCGAGCTCGAGGTGCTCTGATGCTATGGGACTGTTCACATGCTGTTGGATCGGTTGATCTGCAATTCGATAAGCACGGAATCGGTTTAGCAGCAGGATGCACCTATAAGTACGGAAACTCGGGACCTGGGGCGCCGGGGTGGCTTTACGTATCACACGAACTCCAAAGTGAACTCAATGTGCCGATTAGAGGTTGGTTCGCTGCGAAGAATCAATTTTCAATGGAACGAACCTTTGAGCGAGAGGAAGGAATTCGAGGATTTCAAATCTCTACACCACCAATTATCGGCCTCCGGGCAGTAAAAGTTGGGTTTGAGATGATCAAAGAA
>VGZN01001130.1 GCA_016872635.1 Planctomycetota bacterium
GTGAGGGTAAAGGGTTCAAGACCCGAAAGTCTGAAAAGATTTGGAGAAGGTTGATTCACGGTACCGCGAATTTCGGCAAAAAGGAATGAACTCAGCAACACTCGGGCGGTGAGTGCGTTATTTACATCGAGAAAAGTGTGTTTTTACAACAAACTGGGCCATTTGGAGGGGTTGCTTTCGTGCATCATCTGGTAGAGGGTGCTGAAAACGGTATCCACGGAGGGTTTGCTGAAGTAGTCGCCATCGCTGCCATAGGCGGGTCTATGTTCGCGCGAGGTGATCGTTACAGGTTTGGCATCGAGGTATTGGTAGCCGCCTTGTTCTTCCAGTACTTGTTGCATCATGAAAGAGGTGGCTCCACCGGGAACATCTTCATCGAGGAATACGATGCGGTTGGTGGATTTCAGGCTTTCCACAATGCTGTGATGGATATCGAAAGGCAGCAAGGTTTGCACATCGATCAATTCTACACGAATGCCGTGATCGGCCAGTAAATCGCAGGCTTCTTGGGCAATTCTACAGCAAGAACCGTAGGTTACCAGGGTGATATCTTCACCAAATCTGAGCACATCGGGTTTGCCAAAGGGCACGGTGAATTCGCCGATGTTGGCGGGCAATTTCTCTTTGATGCGATAACCGTTCAAGCACTCCACGACCAAAGCGGGTTCATCGGAGTGCAGCAGGGTGTTGTACATACCAGCGGCTTGGGTCATGTTGCGGGGAACGCATACATGCATACCACGAACCGCGTGGATGATCATGCCCATGGGACTTCCGGAGTGCCAAATGCCTTCCAAGCGATGTCCGCGGGTACGGATGATGATGGGCGTTTTTTGTCCACCCTTGGTCCGATACTGCATGGTGGCGATGTCATCGCTCATGGGTTCGAGGGCGTAGAGTAAATAGTCGAGGTATTGGATTTCGGCGATAGGACGGAGTCCGCGCATGGCTGCACCGATGCCTTCACCGATGATACTCCATTCGCGAATTCCTTTGTCGGTCACGCGCAATTCCCCATATT
>VGZN01001131.1 GCA_016872635.1 Planctomycetota bacterium
GCGGAAATCGAACGCGATTTGGAGCGTCTTCCTCGTTGGGCTCGAGCAGCAAAACGCTACTACCTCGAAGGGATCCGCCAAAGACTACTTCCCTCGGACACGGGAAGTGGTTGGAACAATCCTGCATGTGTTGCCCTTCGGGCTCATCTGCGGATCTTCCCCAACGGCGATGTTCCCACATGTCAATTCAATACCAAGACGATCGGCAATCTGCGAGAGACACCCTTCAAGGATCTCTGGGAGTCTCTCAGGGCCGAAACGCAATGCGAATGGGTTCGGAATTGTCCAGGTTGCTGGGCGGAATGCGAGGTGCTTCCGAGCGCCATCTACACACTCGATTTGGTCAGGCCTCGCAAAGAGCATCGGAAATCGCATACCAAGGCACTCCAACCCATGGAAGTCGCGTGAACGCAGACGGATCGCTCGCCACCTCAGCCGGCGGGATTGCGGTTGGCCTTTTGGAACGGCAATCGGACTCCGGCGACAATGTATTGGTCGGCCCGGATCGATGAGCTTGATTCATAGCCACTCTGAGCGGCGGCGGTCACGACATCGTCTTGGTCGACGCCGTCACCGCTGATCCCGAGTCCTCCAACAAGTTTTCGGTTGCCGTTCTCGACATCGTAGATCGGCGTACTCCCCGGAAAGAACACGACGCCGTTTTGTTTCCTCAGGTTCCGAGCGTCGCGGAAATTACGGGACACGTTGAAAGCATCGAAGGCCAGTACCGGGGAAGTGGCCGACGAGTAAACGCTGGCGGGCAGCGGATTCAACGGATCGATGTTCTCCGCCGTATTCCGATCGATACCGGGACTGTTGAGAATACTGAAATCACCGACCGTACTTCCCTGGGCTGCACCACTCGGGTAGCGTGGCAGTGCAAGAAATCGAAACGTTCGGTTGGTGAACGCGGTACCGTTGGGGACATCCGGCACACCGTTGTTGTCGAAATCGACTCGGTCTCCCGGTTGAACGACGGTGTCATTCGGCGAGGCGTAATACGAGGTGTTCCTTGCTTTC
>VGZN01001132.1 GCA_016872635.1 Planctomycetota bacterium
TTCTGAGTTGTCGTTGAATTAGAGCCTGCCGCGGTCGGACTCATTCTAGCTCCCATAAATTTCCCATATTCGGCATCAAACTCATCCAGTTCCCTAAGCCACATCTGCTCGATCGTCGTATTCATCAGCACCTGCAAGTCCCGTTCCGTTTGCGCCTTTTCTTTCAGAATCGAATCCACGTTCTCATTCGTCACCGAATCCATCGGCATCTTTGTTAAGTACTTGTAATCCTCCTCAAATGTATCGAAATTCATTCGCTGCAGCAACTCGATAACCTGAGCCGATGATTTCTTTCGCAGATCGATGGACCCATCCAAGTTCGCCAAAATGTACCGCGCCCGATTCGACAGCTTACGTAGTACGAGCTGCATCGCATTCACCTGGTACGTCTTTCTCTTTTCATACGCGGCATATCGGACTCCATAAAATGCATCGATGATCTCGGATACATCATTATACTTGTGCAGCTTGATCTGGTCATCAAACATATTCATGTTGGTCGATGAGATCGACGAACTCAACTTGAGCAATTTCTCGACGCCATTCACGCCATTTGCATCCACGGTCGCCTCGTACTCCGCCAATTTTCCACGAGGGAATTCTACCACGATATCGATCGATACCTCGGTACATATCGAGGTGAAATCCTTGATATAGGACGGAATCTTCTTGCCGTTCTTATCCACTCCTCCATCCATCAGTTCCTCCAAAAACGTTATATAGGGCATCGTCCAAGTGCCCACCGGCAATTCCGTAATACGAATCTTGTCCGCAGCCAGCTTATCGTATTTTCCACGAACCAAATACTTGTGTTCGCCGTTGCTAGTAATGGTTCCCTGGAATCCCGAATAATACGGAATAAATGCCGTCTGTAATTGCATAATATTTTCCAGCTTATTACGCAAATACTGCACAATTTCCAGCGGATTGTATGCGGGAATATTGCACGAGAACCCGGTTCCAATCCCCGAAATACCATTGATGAGTGCAAACGGAATAATCGGAATATAATACTCGG
>VGZN01001133.1 GCA_016872635.1 Planctomycetota bacterium
AAGCGGCTCTTGGAATGGACATTGCCACGTGCGACTTTGGTGCTGCTGACCGTGTCGATCGGCGTGGTCATCTCTTGCCTGTCCATTTTAGGGATGGGTGGCGAGTTTTTGCCGACGCTCAACGAGGGGACTCTTACGGTATCGTTGAGAATGGACCCTGGAACTTCGCTTGAAGAAAGTGTTCGGGTTGCGAGTCAAGTCGAGAAATCACTTTTCGAAATTCCGGAAGTCCTATCGGTCGCGCGGCGTACAGGGCGGGCAGAGTTGGATGAGCATGCCGAAGGGGTCAATTCGAGTGAGATCGATGTCGGATTGATCGAGCACAAAATCGCTAGACCTGGGGTATTGGCGATGTTGCTGAGGGTGGTACCGATCGCACATTTGTGGGGATACGAATACCGAGGAAGACCTGTAGAGGCAATCGTCGAGGATGTCCGGGATCGTATCGCATATATTCCGGCAGCGGCGGTCAACGTGGGGCAGCCGATTTCCCATCGTATCGATCACATGATGAGTGGAGTTCGTTCGCAGGTTGCGATCAAAGTCTTTGGGAGCGATCTTTTGGAATTGCAACGCTCTGGATTCGATATCCAGGAAGCGATCCGGGGTATCGCAGGAGTTGTCGACTTGCAAGTAGAACCGCAGGTGGAGATCTCGCAAGTGCGCATGGCAGTGCGACGCGAAGAAGCCTCGCGTCATGGATTGGCAGCTGGGGATATCGCAGAGTTGCTGGAAACCGCATACCAAGGCCGAGTCGTATCCCAGATCTTTGAGGAAGATAGGTATTCGTCGCTGGTTGTTTGGTACGACGAGACATCGAGGCGAGATCCATTTACCGTTAATGAGACAGTCGTCGAGACACCCTCTGGGAGGCGATTAACGTTGGGGCAATTGGTGGATGTGATCGATACGACCGGCCCGAATGTATTGAATCGCGAGGATGGTAAGCGACGCGTGATTGTTTCGTGCAATGTCCAAGGCAGAGATCTGGCGAGGGTTGTAGCGGACATCGACAAC
>VGZN01001134.1 GCA_016872635.1 Planctomycetota bacterium
TGAAATTGGCGACGCAGATGAGATCTCCGCTATCGCCTAGGTAGAACTCCTTGCCGGTGTCGGTATCTTTGACAAACTTGCTCCCGGCGAAGACCCAATCCCACTGCATGGGCTTGTTTTTGCCAGCTTGTCGTACCCAATTCTGAGCGACGGAGCCTTGGGTTTTGCCATCGGCATCATGCCATAGAGCGAAAACGCGTACGGTTGTTCCCGACGCTGGAGTAAACTTGGGTTCAAACGAAACGGGTTTCCCCGGCACTGCACCGACAGCGAGGAGTGCTGCATGGACATGTTGCGATTTGGCATATACTGCGACGATCGCTTCGTGTTCCTTGGTTTGAATTGGGCAAGCAAACATTTCAAGCGGCGCGTTTCGCTGGCAAATGTAGCCGTCGATGATCACGGCCTGTTCGTCGCGTTGAATCCAAACGCGGCCATCGGGGATGATTCGTTTGGATTCAGGCGGGTCCACGAAGGACTTCTCGATCTGTTCCTCAATCGCAGACGGCGAAAGCCAAGCGTCGTCCTGTGCAAAGATTGTCGACATCTCGGTACTAATTCCACAAAACCACGCTATCACGCAGGTGGCGTAACGCATCCGAGAGGAAATTTTGCGGGAGTCAAGCATTTTGCGACGGGTAAAAAATTGAGGGAAGTTGTGCCGGAACATCCTTGCATCTTGAATTTCTGCAACAACAATTGGCGGTGCGTCAGCAAGGTCGGTTGGTTGCATGAGGTTGTCTAGCCGCACTCGATTCACCCGTATCCTAACACTTTTCTCACACGTGGACGAGAGACCTATGGACTGGGTAAAGCCCAAGCATCGAGCACGCCGATTGAAATCGACGGACTCCCCGGAGTCCGGATCTGGGACCGAGAAAAAGCCAGCCTCTCAATGGCTCGAGCAGTTGTGCGAGGAGAATGTCGCCCTGCTTCAATCGTCGCTTCCGATTCCAGGGAGCCAAGCGAAGCGAAAGGACCGAGATCGCTCGGTCGATCGTTATCTGAAAGCGATG
>VGZN01001135.1 GCA_016872635.1 Planctomycetota bacterium
CTCGGTGTCGGTCAAGCTCAACTGAATGATCTTTTCAACACCCCCAGAACCGAGCACCACCGGCGCCCCGACATAGAATCCGCCCACGCCATATTCCTCTCGGCAAAGCGCCGCACATGGAATCAATCGCTTCTTATCGCGCACGATAGCCTCAACCATCTGCGCGGTCGCTGCAGCGGGCGCATAGTAAGCCGACCCGGTCTTCAGCAAAGATACAATTTCTGCTCCACCATCGCGTGTTCGTTGCACGATCTCTGCCATACGCTGGTCAGGAATCAATTGCGACACCGGAATGCCCCCGACACTTGTGCAACTAGCGATGGGAACCATCGTATCTCCATGGCCCCCCATGAGCATCGCGGAAACATCCTCAACGCTTACTCCAAGTTCCATCGCTATGAACGTGCGGAAACGCGCGGTATCCAACACGCCAGCTTGCCCAATGACGCGGTGCGATGGAAATCCGAGCACGCGAAACGCTTGTTGAACCATCGCATCGAGAGGATTACTCACGACGATCACAACCGCATTCGGACTCGATGTTTTTACCTGTTCCGCAACACTCGAAACAATCTTCGCGTTCGTGCTCAATAGATCATCGCGACTCATTCCTGGCTTACGAGCAATGCCCGCAGTGATCACCACCACATCGCTGTTGGCCGTATCCGCATAATCATTCGTACCGGTGACTTTACTATCGAACCCCATGATTGGGGACGACTGCATTAAATCCAAGGCCTTGCCTCGAGGCATGTTTTCCGTTTGCGGAACGTCCAGGAGAACCACATCTCCCAATTCCGCGGCAGCGCACCAATGTGCACAAGTAGCCCCGACATTCCCTGCACCGATGATGCTGATTTTTGCGCGACGCATGCTCTTGTTATCCCGAGTAAAAACGAGGTTTCGATAAATGCTAGGACGTGGAAGTATCCAAACCCAAGCGACTCAGTCAAGAACCCGAGTCGATACACCTACCCCACGCTGTTTTCCTCTACACTGAAGGCTTAAAGCGGGA
>VGZN01001136.1 GCA_016872635.1 Planctomycetota bacterium
GGCAAGCCGGGGAGCTTCTTGCAAAAAATGCGCGAGCCGGAGAAAGCCTTTTGGACGCAGGGTGTGGCAGTGGTTACTTTTTTCATTCCATTGAAAAACTGCGATTGGAATATGCCGGAATCGACGCCTCTCCCTGTCTTATCCGTATCGGGCATGAAGAAATGCCTCGCTTCGGTTGCCCTGCTTCCAGGCTTAGTTGCGCTCGAATTGAGGATCTTCAAGGCAAGGTGGACCACGTTGTTTGTATGAATGTCTTGTCGAACGTGGATAATTTCCATCGGCCCTTAGAACGACTTCTGTCGATGACCACTCGGACGCTGATTCTTCGCGAATCTATGTGGGATCGTCCTTCAGAGTACTCCTATGTGGCGGATAAGTATTTGGACAAAGGAATGGAACTGTATGTGCACGTTAATACCTACAACCAAAGCGAAATTGCCGGTTTGGGCGAGCGGATGGGATTTGGGGTGACGTTCCTTTTGGATGAGCGCACCCAAGGCAGGCCGGAGATGGTCATCGGATATCCCCATCACTGGTCGTTCGTGGTCTTTGAAAAACTGAAATGAGTGTCCCTGCTATGAACCGAATAAGGGGTCACATCGGGTTTGGGCAGGTCACGATGCCCACAAGGTTTTACCAGGCGGCGCAACCAGGTGCTCATGGCGGCGGCTTGCTTTCCTTTAAGTTTACCCGAGGTGCGTTGGCTTCGACCGAGGCAAGATGTTTGACCAGTCATCGCTTAGGATTCTCAAGGATAGCCGCGGTTTGGGACGGGAATTTTACTAGATCCGAATCGAGCCGGGCTTCATGGCTGATACTGGGTAGCTATTTGGACCGGGGTTTTCCGGGCTGTCTGAGCGAATGCCAGGGAGATTTTGCGATTGCCCTGTACGATGAAGCAGAACATTCGCTTTTTCTGGGCCGAGATCGGATCGGAGTACGACCGCTGTATTATGTGGCCAGGCGAGATTGGATTGCTTTCTCTTCCCAACCATTGGCTTTGACGTCTTTGCCA
>VGZN01001137.1 GCA_016872635.1 Planctomycetota bacterium
GAGCGATGGCCTGTCGAATTTTCGGGGATCGGCGTGCATCGATGAGAATATCGAAAGCCCATGAGGTTGCGATGAGCTTGGGTGCGTTCGCCATTGCTGCCTCGTAGGCACAGGGCCAAAGGGGGCCGGCGACACACACTTGGGGTCGGTGTTTTTCGAATAACTCCTTAAATTTTCGGATTACTTCGCGGGATGTAGGCGGCTTGGAATCGGGAGTAGAGAGAGAGAGGAAATGGACTTTTCCCGCGAGTTCCTCGGTAATTGATTTTCCGGATCGGGAAACCACCAAAACATCACGAGAAAGTTTTGTAAGAACCCGAACGAATTTCAAGTCATGCAGACCGCATGAATTGGAATAATACAAAATATTTTGACTCGTTTTTGTGGCCAAGGGGTCGAGTTTTTAGTTGAAATCCGACCAATAAATCTCAGAGCCCTTGGCGATTTCTCTCCGGGTGGTTTTTCCGATGAGATTCCCAATTTCGTTGGGTTTTACCGAACCGTGTGGCGAGGGGCGAAGAACTTCGATATCCTTTCTGGAAATCCGGGTTCCCGCAGGTAGAGCCCTTGCAGCGCGAACACAACGCCGTTGCACAACGATGGTATCCACCTCGTTTGCGGCCACACTTTTGACGGTGGAACCGAGCGACAATTCGAGTTCGCGAGTGCGATCCACCATGTCCCGCCAATCTTTCGGCGACATGGAAAAGGGGTGGTCCGGACCTTCTCTTTTTGGATCGTCCGTGAAATGCTTTTCGATGAGGCGCGCCCCCAGGGCGACCGCTCCCAAGACCGTGGCATGGCCGGGCGTATGGTCGGATAGACCGAGAACGGCTTCGGGAAAAAGCACTCGAAAACTTTCAAGCACCCGCAGGTTGATGTGGCGGAAATTTTCTAGGCTTCCCGTGTAGTTCGTGTTGCATTGCATCAAGCCAATTTGGGAGCAGGAGCGCATTAGGTTTTTCATCGCCGCAATAACCTCACCTAGTTCGGACGCCCCGGCGGCAATCAAAAG
>VGZN01001138.1 GCA_016872635.1 Planctomycetota bacterium
TTGCAATCGCAGTCCTTGGGGTTGGAATCGCACTCGGTGTTACCTATCTATCGGTAGGCCTCCAAGCCACTGCCGCGGTAAAGACATCGTTAATGATGGCCGGGTTTGGAACGATTTCATATTTCCCTGCCCAAGCAGTCCTCAATTCAGATCGCCCAAGACTTGGACTTCTAGTTCTATTCGTGGTGCTTGTGGCGGTCTCCGTCGCAGGTTCTTATGTATTTTCGCGAATCGACCGCGGCCCAATCATTCGCACTAGTTTGATTACCTCAACTCTCATCGGTTTATTAATTTTGGTCGATCGCTTAATGCAGGCTTGGCGCCCATTTGTCGAAAGCGATGATGTCAACTATCGCCCAGTTGCCACAATCGGCCAATCCACGATTTGGCTATCAGAAGTTCCATTCTGGGTGAGAGTACTTGACCAAGTAATGCATTTGATTCTTCCGACGATTGCGCTCACCTTAATTTCATTCGCTGGATATATCCGCTTCTCGCGCGGAACTCTTCTAGATGTCTTAAATCAGGATTACATCCGCACCGCACGAGCAAAAGGTCTTAATGAGCGCACCGTGATTATGCGCCATGCCTTTAGAAATACGATGATTCCATTGACCACAATTATGGTGGCCGACTTTGCCGGAATCGTTGGCGGAGCGATTATTACGGAACGAGTCTTTGCCTGGCAGGGCATGGGAACGCTCTTTAACAAGGCGATTGTTAGCTTTGACCTTAATCTCTTGATGGGAGTTTCGATATTCCTCTCAACCCTCGCGATTCTTGCCAACTTAGTTGCTGATCTTCTCTATTCCGCTCTTGATCCACGTATTCGAGTAGGAGCTGGCAAATAATGGCTAAGAAGAAGAGCTCTGCATCCGAGGTAGAACAAGCACAAGTTGATGCTGGCGAAAATGCCATCTTTAACAAAGAGACTGAAGGCTTAAGCCAGAGCCAGATCGTATTTCGCCGCTTCGTTCGCCACCGTGCGGCGATGATCGCAGTCATAGTCCTT
>VGZN01001139.1 GCA_016872635.1 Planctomycetota bacterium
CACAATTTCGTTGAATACTGCCTCTGTGCCGAGCTTGTATGAATAACGGGTGAACATTTCGCGATGGTCGCCGTGGATGCGCTGAATACGTTTCAAATCTGTCAATCGGTTTTCGAGTTCGAGTTTGAGTTTCTCGGTCATATCGGCCATCGAGAGTTTGATGGTGGTCTCGTATTCTTTGCCAATCGATTTTCGCGCAATTTTCTTCATACGTGATGCGGCGGCGGAATCGGCATCGCACGCATTTACCAGCGAATCATAGAAGCATTTGTTCTCAATATTACAAAATAATTCGTTGCTTAATTCTTGCTCGGTCATTGTGTCGTCTTTTACCCAGTGGTCGCGCTTTCGCACAAAATAGGTGATGCGTTTGCGGGATTCGGCTTCTTCCAATATACTCTTGCTCTCGGCGAGTGAAAGCGCATCCACATCGACACTGGGGTCGGGTTGGGGATATACTATCAAGACGGCGTAGTTGCCATCCACCACCTTCTTGCGTTTAGCAATAATTGTTTTCGCCATATCATCCGCCAAATCGGGACTGGCGCCGTGTTCGGCGATGAGAACCAGGCGGAAGTAATCGAGGAAATCGTCGGCATTACGTTTCTTTTGGGCCTCGCGGACCGAATTGAGCAAATGGTAGGGGGTTTTGTCGTAGTCGCGGTCAAAATAGATGTCGTCTTTGCCGTTGTCTTTTTTGAGCGCTGCCTCGCTAATGTATTTTTTCGCAATGACGCGGGTAATACACGATTTCGAATTGGTGTGGGCCTCTTTTTTCTCGATTTGGTCCGCGATTTGGGCGAGCTCGGGAGTATATAAATGCGACGACATATAGGCGATGAGGGACATATATGCTTGGCCACCATCGGCGGCCATAATACGGAGCATCGATTCGGCATTCGACAAGCCTTCATCGAGATGGTAATATTTGCGCACACTTTCGAGCGCCATTCCGTTGCGGATGTGCGTATAAAGCGGACTTTCGGCGGGTTTTGCGGACTTGACCGATG
>VGZN01001140.1 GCA_016872635.1 Planctomycetota bacterium
TCCCTGGATGAGTTGAATTCGGGAGGCCATGGGATGGGCTTCGATGGCCCTGCGGTTGGGTTCGCGAATCTCAATATCGATGCCTAGTACCTTGCGTCGCGAATAGGCGGGTTGGATTGCTTTCCCCTGCTCGATGCCCTCACAGAGATCGAGAAGAGCTAACATAGAGGCATTAAAAATCAACGATCCGCCATGAGCCACGCCCGTTTCAATGATAAGATCCGGTTTCGTTTCCCAAATGATTTCATGCATGGCCACGATTTCTTGGGGGTATTGGATAATCGGCCGGCTCATCCAAGAAAAATTATAAGAATACCCTGGAAGGATGGATTCTTTGAGGAAAGCGCGAGCCAAGCGGACAAGTTCGCCGTTAGCCGCGTTTTTCACAATCCGCTCATTCCGCTCCTCAGCGAATTTATTCATGCCCAGGCACCATATAGGTAAATTTGTTTTGCGTCATCGCTTTTATCTCCTCCAAGTAATTCGGATTCATCACGTAAATCACGCTGTGCGACGGTAACGTTTTCATGATTTGGGAAGGCGATAGAACTTCCAAGCCAGTCCCAGGCAGAAACTTTCCCTGTTTCGCAGGGTTGATGTCCACGACTGCTTCCACAGGGTAGCCCGCCCGACTGCGCAAAAGGGAAAAGATTACCCCCTTGGAGGCCCCTCCCCAGACCACACTCCTCTCCTGAGCTTCGGAGGGAGCTATATGAATCCCCTCACAAAAATCGCGGGGAAATCGGAACGGTTTCTCATTTTTTAATTCGGGCGTTCGCAGACTTGATAACTCCGCCACCACATAAAGATACTGACCACCGAAAACCCGACCACTTTCCAAAACATTTTCAAAAAGACGATGGAAGTCCTGCATTCGGAAATAGTTTACGTGCTCGTAAAAGATGTCGTACCAGCTCCGGGTATTGGCAATCCAATCTAGACAGGGAACTTCGATATAGATGCGACCTTTCCCTTGGTTGGCATCACAAATGTTCATCAAGAAACGG
>VGZN01001141.1 GCA_016872635.1 Planctomycetota bacterium
TTCAGTCGTCGCTGGGAATCGCGCCAGGAGGATTCCATCGTTTTTCGGTTTGTTCTCATGGCCGCAGGGTTGCTGCTAGGGGCAGCCAGCTTTCAGCTCAGCGAGTACCTCATGATCCCGTGGGCGCAAATCATGGATATCGAGAAGGCGGAATTGGAGATTGAAGTGTTCGACGGAGCGATCAATCGAGGATGGAAAGGTTTCTACGATGAGCGAGGAATGCCAGTCCTGGCTGGACATATGGCCTACTTCGCCTCCTTGATGTGGATTCTGCGATGGTGGCGACAATCCGATATCCTGCGCAAGAAACGCTTCTCGATTTGGACCGTGCTGTGCAGTGTGATCTTGGCTGCCTTGGTGCAAGGAATCTTCTACTTCCCCGGCCCGTGGCACGTGTTGCTTGCCGCTGCCACTTCCTTTGTCGTGCAGATGGCTTCCCCGTGGAAGGAGCCAGCCGCATCGCGAATCCAGTACTTGAGCCAGCGACCTGTTCCCGCCCTGGAGCGATCTCCATCATGAATACCCCTTGCAAAAAATCTCGATATTCGATGAAGTTGTTTTTGGGGATCTTTGCTGCCATCGCCTTCCTCGCCGTCGTGCTGGAGTCGCGAAAGTCGGAGGAGAAGGTGGTCGATGCACTCGACATGCCGGACTTGAAAATCCTGCAGCAGCTTTCGAACATCCCGGACCTCGAATCGGATCTCGACGACTTGAACGATCAAATCAAGGAAACGGTGAGCAAATCGGTTCGCGAGGCGGGTGTGTCGACCGAAAAACGCTCGGGCGCGGACCAGTCTCTGAAAACGTCCATGAAATGGATTGCCCAGTCGATGGATTCGCTCCAAGAAAAATTGAATCAGATCTCCGACAACCTGGAGAACATGCAAGACAAAGAAATCGTGGAAACAGAAATCAAGAAAGCCTTTCGCGAGGCGTTTGTCGGCGATTTCTTTTCGGACCAGACCGAGGAAGACTCGGCAAAGAAAGCCAAGGCGAGCCACACAAG
>VGZN01001142.1 GCA_016872635.1 Planctomycetota bacterium
ACAAAGGAAGCTGCCCAAAACCTCATCGAAAACCTCTATTTCAATCCAAAGCGCTATGACTTGGCCAAGGTCGGACGCTTTAAATTGAATAAGAAACTCGGTATCGAACTAGAGCTTGGTAAGAATCTTCTTGCCATCGATGACATCGTCGGAACGATTCGCTACCTCGTCGCGCTACATAAGGGCGAGACGCTTATCGATCTAGGTAAGCAAGTCCGCGTTGAGATCGACGATATCGATCACTTTGGAAATCGTCGCCTCCGTACCGTCGGCGAGTTGATCCAGAATCAAGTTCGCGTCGGTCTATCTCGTATGGAGCGCGTTGTTCGTGAGCGTATGACCACTCAAGATGTTGAGGCGATTACTCCACAAACTCTTATCAACATCCGTCCAATTACTGCGGCGATCAAAGAGTTCTTCGGAACCTCCCAGCTCTCCCAGTTCATGGATCAAACAAATCCAATTTCCGGTCTAACACATAAGCGTCGTCTCTCAGCGCTTGGGCCTGGTGGTCTCTCACGAGATCGCGCAGGTTTCGAAGTTCGCGATGTGCATCCATCTCACTATGGACGTATGTGTCCGATCGAAACCCCAGAAGGTCCGAACATCGGACTTATTGGTTCGCTTGCAACATATGCGCGAATCACACCATTTGGTTTCGTTGAGACTCCATATCGCAAAGTTGTAAATGGAAAAGTAACTGACCAAGTCGATTACCTAACCGCTGATGAGGAAGATGAGCACATCATCGCCCAGGCAAATGCTCCGCTTACCGATGACAACCGTTTCGCAGAACCACGCGTTCTCGTTCGTCGTCGTGGTGGCGAAGTTGAGAACATCCCAGCTGAAGAAGTTGATTACATGGATGTCTCGCCACGTCAGATGGTTTCCGTTGCTACCGCGATGATTCCATTCCTTGAGCACGATGATGCAAACCGCGCACTTATGGGTGCAA
The DNA here is from genome assembly GCA_016872635.1 of Planctomycetota bacterium. Lineage (GTDB taxonomy): Bacteria > Planctomycetota > Planctomycetia > Pirellulales > Pirellulaceae > JBKCUI01. The sequence goes on from VGZN01001142.1 coordinate 956, forward strand.
ACATGATGCGTCAGGCCGTGCCGCTACTTCGCGCCGAGTCGCCAT
>VGZN01001143.1 GCA_016872635.1 Planctomycetota bacterium
GTCGTTTTGCGCGTATCGTAGACGCGAGCATCGGTGCCTTGAACGGCATCGACGTACTGGCGGGTCAACGTGGCAATTCCGCTGAGACGGCAAATAAAGTTCAAGATCGTCCGTTCGCACGTCAGCAACTCGCGCGCTTCGCCAGTCAGGTTCGCCAAGTTTTGACCAGCCTGAACTTCCTGGCCGTCTCCGACCAATTGCGTCCATTCAATGCCAGCGTCCATCTCCTGGAGCATCGCTTCGACGAGATCGATGCCAGCGATGATCCCGGGCTTGCGAGCGATCAAAGAGGCCGAACCGCGCAGATCCGCAGGAACCAACGCCATCGTCGTGATGTCCATGCCTCGATCGAGATCCTCGCGGATTGCCAGGCGAATCAGCTGCGAGAGATCATCGAGCAAGGGAGGATCAATGGTCTGAGGTGGGTAGTCGTGTTTCATAGCGGGTTGTGAGTCTAGGCTGGAGACGTATAGTGTATCGATGGATCGTTGAACCGGAACCAAATGTTCCCACCAAGCCATTATCCTAGGGGAGAAATGCAGATGCGTCGAATTGTCCTGTTTTTGTCAATAGCGGCCGTGTGTGCTCTTTTGGGCGGAGCCCCGGGCCCCTTGCATGGGCAGGAAGCGGCCACCAAGGACACCCCGGCAAGCAAAGACGGGGAAAAACTAAAAGTGGCGGATGGCCGAATTTTCCTGACCAAGCCTCCCAGCTGGCGGACCGTCAAACCGAAGTCCACGATCATTCAGTACGAGTTTCAAGCTCCCCTGGATGCCAAGGAGACCGCGCGCGTCACCATCATGTCCGCTTCCGGCGGGATCGACGCCAACATCAAGCGCTGGATCGGCCAATTCGAGGGACTCACCGAATCCGATGCGGATGTCGTCAAGAAGGAAATCGATAAGACCACCGCACACATCGTCGAACTGGAAGGGACTTTCAAGGAATCGATGGGAGGGCCTTTCGCTCCAGGCGGACCCACGAAGAAACTGGAGAATTA